>DATKAN010000067.1 GCA_035498035.1 Nitrospiria bacterium | reverse complement strand
ATTGGTCAACGTCCGGGAGGGCGCGTCGGGTTGCGCCCCTTCAAGGCGCGGATCCTCCGGGCCGCTGCGGAGACCCGTCCGCCTTACGAGATCTCTTCAAGGTATTCCGTCCTCTGTCCATCGGCCTCGGCCTCGGACCATCCCAGCTCGGCGGCCATGAGCGCGATCGCGTTCTCCAAAAGCCCTTTGTCCGCGCGGAAGGGTCCGAGAGCGATCGTCGTCCGTCGGCGCAAAACGTCCGCGAGCCCGACGGCCGACTCCTGCCGGACGGCATAAACGACCTCCGCCTTCAAATGGGGGAGCGAGGGATGGAGACGCTCGCCCAGGGCGCGGTTCTCCCGGAGAAGGTCCAGCAGATGAACATGGCAGGTGCCGTGGGCCAGTATAAGATGTTTGACCTGGGCCGCGTCCAGCGAATGGCGTCGGCCCAGCTCCGGCGTCTGCCCGATGATATAAGCGTCGAGCTCGCCCGTGTCGCCGCCCCAAATCGGACGGGACCGCGTCGTGCAGGGGCCGGCCGATAGGTCGGGAAGCCGCTTGCGGATCCGGTCCACCACCGCTTCGGCGATCCGGCGGTAGGTCGTGAATTTTCCGCCCGTGATCGAAATCAGCCCGGACGGACTTTCATCGATCTTCTCCTCGCGCGACACCTCGGAGGTTTTTGCCTCATCGGACCGGAACAGCGGTCGCACCCCCGCGAACGTGGCGATCACCTGTTTGGGCCCGAGGTCCCGTTTCGGGAAGAACCGCCGGGCCTCGTTGATCAGGTAATCAAAATCGTCGGGCGGGCAATGGACGTTCCCGGGATCGCCGTCGAAATCGACGTCCGTGGTGCCGACCAGGCTCATCCCGTTCCAGGGAATCACGAACAGGACGCGGTTATCCTTTGCGCTCCGGATCACCAGCGCATGGCCGTTCGTCAGGGCCGGGAGGATCAGATGCGAGCCCCGGGTCTTCCGGAGCCTGGGATGGGTTTCCGGCGCGTCCATCCGGCCGACCTCGTCCACCCAGGGCCCGGCCGCGTTCACCACGACCGATCCCGTGACGGTCTCCTCCCCGCCCCCGAGCCGATCCCGGACGCGCACGCCGGCGACGCGGCCGTTTCCGTCTTTCACCAGCCCGACGACGGCCGTGTAATTCCGGACGGCGGCCCCCAGATCCCCCGCCTCCAGGACATTGGCGAGGCAGAGACGGGCGTCGTCCATCTGGCCGTCGTAGAACAGGGCCGCGCCGGTCAATCCGTCCGGCAGAAGGTCCGGTTCGAGACGCAAGGTCTCCTCGCGGCCGAGCATCCGGTGTGGACGGATATTGCGGGACAGGGAAAGCAGGTCGTACAGCCACATCCCGACGTCCATGAAGAATTTACCCCAACGGGCCCCGCGATAGACCGGAAATAGAAAGGGAAGGGGGCGGACCAGATGCGGCGCGATCCGGAGAAGCGTCTGGCGTTCCTGGCTGGCTTCGAAGACGAGGGGCAGACGCCCCTGCTCGAGATACCGGACGCCGCCGTGGGCCAGCTTGGAGGACCGGCTACTGGTGCCGAAGGCGTAATCGGCCTGCTCAAACAGCGCGACGCGCAAGCCCCTCAGCGCGGCATCCCGCACGATCCCGGCGCCGTTGATCCCGCCGCCGATGACGATCACGTCGAAGGGGGTCGAAGTCCAATGTTTCAGAGGGGGTCGCTTCGGAAGCATCGGTGATTTACATTGTAGCACAGACCCGGGACGGGCCCAAAGGGGGGGAAGACCCGCCGCCGACGCTTTGTCCGATCGACCGGGTTCTGGTATATTGAAAGATGAACCCAAGCCACGCCGAACCCCGGAGATCCTCCACGATGAGATGCCCGGCCGCACCGACGGCACCGTCGATCAAGATCGTGACCGCCTTCGTACTGGCCCTGACCGCCGTGTTCCTCGTCCTCTCGAGTTACCGCCCTGAGCTTTGGGTCGCCGGCTTGATTCTCGCCGGTTTGTCCCTCGGCTGCTATCTTCGCGCCCCCGTGGCCTACGAATTGTCGAACTCCGAGCTGACCGTGGTGTATCGGCTGGGCCAAAGGCGTTTCAAGCCCGTCGTCAATTGCGCTCGGGTTCATCCGCCGTTTTCGATGGCCGTCCGCCTTTGGGGAAACGGGGGACTGTTCGCCGGGACCGGGATCTTCTGGAATCGGACCCATGGAATTTTCAGGGCCTACGTCACAAGGGCCAAGCCCTCCGAACTGGTCCTGGTTGAAACGGAGGATCAAAAGATCCTTATCAGCCCGGAGCATCCCGGACGCTTTGTGGAAGCGGCCGGAGATTCGAAGGGGGTGTCGGACCCTTTCCGGCGCTCGGGTCAGGGACAGAGGTCTAACCCGGTCGCCTCTGGACCAGGACCTCGCGCATCTGGTTTTTGAGGAAACAGGAGTTGACGGTTTCGAATCCGTCGAAGAGTTCCTGGATCTCCCGGTTCTCGTACATCCGGCGGGGCAGGGGTTGAATGGCCAGGGGTGCGTATTCCAGTTGATCGGTTCCGAGAATCCGATAGCGGACCGGCGGGGGGGAGGCGGCGCGGTTGCAGTTAAAGAAGCCGAGGAGGAGTCCCCTCGGCTTCAGGATTTTCGCGATGCCGGCGATGAGTTCCTGGGCCTGTTTTACGGCGAGATAATCGAAAATATCCCAGCAGAGGACGGCGTCGAACAAGGCCGGGTCGTACTCCAGGGGCTCCAACGGGGCCGGGGCGGGGATTTTTTTTTCTGTTCTCGAAGGCGGAGGCGGTGGCGGAGCCGGCTTCAAGGTGGTGATCCGATCGTCCACGTAAACCTTGTAACCCTTCTGGATCAACCACTCGATGTTTGAGCCGCTCAGGCGGCCCAGATCCAAGACATGAGGCTTGGGAATTCCGGATAACATTCGGAGTAAGCGTTGAAGATTGCTGCTTGGATAGATCTGGGCCGCGGCCGCCGGCACAAGGT
Source organism: Nitrospiria bacterium (assembly GCA_035498035.1). Classification (NCBI taxonomy): domain Bacteria; kingdom Pseudomonadati; phylum Nitrospirota; class Nitrospiria; species Nitrospiria bacterium. Next base: position 16,747 of record DATKAN010000067.1, on the reverse strand, counting down.
GTTTAGCAGGGTCCTTGAGGGTCCCCGTTCTGGAAGGAGAAAGGTGCAGTTCCGGGATCATCGCGAACCGTCACGTTAGGGTTTCACCGCCAGGAGCTCGGGGCGTGAGACGGGCTTCTCGTCGCGGTGCGGTTTGTCCTTCGCCATCCCGGGTTTCCTCTCCATCTCCACGCTTCCCTTGAAGAAGGCCCCATCCGCGATCACGAGTCGTGGCGAGACGATGTTCCCGCGGAGTTTTCCGGTTTCCCGGATCTCGACCGTTTCCTCCGCGGTCACGTTTCCCTGGACTTCGCCGATGATCGTGACCTTCTTGGCGTTGATGTCGGCCTTGATGTTCCCGTTGGGTCCGATCGTCAGGCTGTGATCCTTCAGCTCGATGTTTCCCTCGACGGTGCCGTCGATCGTGAGGTCTTCATTGCCCGTAAGCTCTCCTTTGATCTGGATGGATTGACCGATGATTGCGACTTGTCCCATCTTCTCCCTCCTCGATTCGGGGTTGTTTTTTACCGGAGCGTGTCCTTCCATTGGATTCCGGGGTTGCAGTGCCGCCCTTTCCTCCGGTTCGTAATTCCAGTTCCACATGTCCTCCTCCTTTCTTCTCCCAACGCGGCCGCCCGGGGCAAGACGCCCCCGGTGAACCGATGGACTCCCTGAGAGATTGGTCTGCGGTAAAGGGTGATCCGGTTTGGGTGTGTTTAAATACCTTAATCAAAAAAGGGGACGATGTCAAGTTTTTGCGGGCAGGGACCGTCCGGAGGCCCATAAAGGGGACCCGGCCCCATGGACCGATCCGGGCGCGGTATCAGGTGCCGGCCGAAAATTGGTGCTCGGACGGAATCGGGCTGGGTAATTCCCCGGGTGTTCCGTAGGCGATGACGATTTCGATATGATCGTCCAGCTCGATGGATCTCGGGTCCCCCGCCGCCGGCTTCCCGTTCACAAAGGCCTTGATCGCGTTTTGCGGGTCTTCACAGTAGGAGCCGATGCATTTCGGAGTCAAGCGGACTCCCCAGATATCGAAAAATTGACCGAGGGTGTAGGACTGAACGGTCGGGGATTCGATATGGATCTCTCCCGATCCATCGTGGGTATGGATGGGCGCGATAAACCGTTCGGCCACGTTGACCCCGATCATCGGGGGGACCGATACGGATTTCCCGTGAATGAAGATGTCGATGTGCTGATGCAGGTGCGTGGCCGTCCCTTCTTCGAGCAGCGCGGGCAGGCCGATCATTTTCAAGCGGTCGCGGAGGTAATTGATTTCCGCTTTCCATGGGGCGTCGCCGACCTGAATGCCGGCGAGCGTCTCCGGATTCACGTTGAGATTCGCCTGGGTGGGAGCCTTCATCGCTCCCGGACGATTCAGGTAGAGATAGACCACGGCCGCTACGACCAATACGCCGATCACGATCGCGACGGTCCTGTTCGACGGAGGGTTCCCGGAGGATTTTCGTTTGGCTTTGTCTTTGGTTTTCCGGCTCATCGTGTTGTCGTCTCCCGGTTGACCGAAGGTCTGTCGGGGCCGAAGCCCCGGAGGATTCAGAATGCAGGAGGCATCATACCATAATCCTTATGGAGAGTACCATACCGATTCCCAAAATTATTGGGGATCCCGGAGTTGACCTCTTCACGGCCACGCCCTATAATAGGGGCGTCGTTTAATTCGAAGGGGGGAGAGGCGATGGGCGGTGCCAAGGAGACCCGGATCCGGGTGACCGAAGACGGTCCGTACAAGGTATCGGGGGCGGACCTTCTGGCGATGCGACCCGTGAAGAATCACGCCGGCCGCCCGGTCGGATGGCGGCGCGGCCGATCCATCGATCACGACGAGCCCTATGCGCTGTGCCGGTGCGGCCGTTCATCGAACAAACCCTTCTGCGACGGGGCCCACGCGGCGACATCGTTTGACGGAACGGAGACGGCCGAACGGGAGACGGCCGGAATGCGGCGAAGGAACTTCAACGGCCGAGGCCTCGTGATGACGGATGTGAAGAAGTTTTGCGTGCATGCCGGCTTCTGCGTCTCGGAAAAAACGGAAGCTTGGGACCTGGTCCGAAAGACAACGGACCCCGCCGCGCGGGACAAGCTGATCGGCATGATACGGAATTGCCCTTCCGGGCGTTTGGAATACGCCGAGCCTCCCGTCGATGCGCCTGTGGAAGAGCCCCTGCCCCGGGAAATCGGGATCGTCCAGAACGGACCGCTCTATGTCCGGGGCCGCATCGTTGTGGAGGGCGCGGACGGCCGGGCCTACGAAGTGCGCAATCGCATGACCCTCTGCCGTTGCGGGGCTTCGAAGAATAAACCGTTTTGCGACGGGTCGCACGCGGAAATCGGGTTTCGGGATTAGTAAGGATTGAATAAAAAAAAGCGCCCGCCGTCGGTCCGACAGCGGGCGCTGGCATATTTCACTTCGTTTTTTGCTTTTTTAGACTAGTGCCTTAATTTTTTTCCTTCCCCATAGCCCAAGCATTGCCAGGCCCGCGCCAAGAAGTAGCACACCGGAGGGTTCAGGGGTCGTCAAAATGGCGGGACTACCCGACACGGAAAAGCCCGAAATGCTCGACTCGATGCCGGTTAAAGGCCCAACCAGCGTCGCCGCTCCTGTGGACAGATTCAAGGCGTAGAGTTCGTTGTCATTACCAAACGAGGTGTCGGGGCACGCCATGAAGGTCGTTCCTGACGACGGGTCCTGTCCCAGCGCCGCGATGACGCCGCAATTCGTGCCGGTTGCGCCGACCAAAGTGGTCGCGCCCGTGAGGGGGTCCACGGTCAATAAGACATCGGGGCCGGAGTCTACCAGCGCGAGCCCGTAGAGTGTGCTGCCGATGAACTGGAGGCCCGAGACGTCACGCCCCAGAGGTCCAAAGGATCCGACCAGCGTGGCGGCGCCGTTGGTTTTGTTAACCGTGTACAAAGCGTCCCCGATGCCGTCGGCCACGTACATTTGGCCGGAGCCGGGATCGATCGTCATGTCGCCTTCCTGCAAATTGAACCCAAGGGTTCCCACAAGCGTTGCGGCGCCCGTGCTGGAATTCAAGGTCCACAGATTGCTGCTTGGCTCCTCGCTGATCGCGTAAATCGTGCTGTCCGTGTCGACCACGAGCCCGATCATGGGTCCTTGGCCGGTCGACCCGATCAGGGTGGCAGTCGCGGTGCTTGTGTCGATCGAATAGAGGTTCGAACTTACGTTGGATCCCCAGTCCGTGCCGAGAAGGGTTGCCCGGGCCGCTCCGGTTGAAGCGAAAACAAAGGCAGAGGCAATCATGAGTACAAGGCTCAATTTTTTCATAACCTTTTCTCCTTCGTTACTTTGTCTTATTCTTAACCATGTCTTGTTAATCGATAATTTTCTTAACCTAAGTCCAATATAGTAGCAATTTCTATACCCGAACAAAGCGGCTATATATATAAGGAGGCTTCTACTTATAGATCATCCATGCCAAGTTCTCCGGCAGTTTGTATGATTTTGTAAGTACTTTTTTGGAAACATTGTCGTGTTTTCCGTCATCCCTTGTGACCGTTTGGTTTTTTTGTTACTACGAGATCGCGAGCGATCATCCATGGGATGAGCCTGCCTCGGCGATGACACCATCTCTCCCGCGACAGGGTCATTACACCCCAAACCGTTGGCAGGCGCCGGAGGGAGGCAAAATAACCCATAGATCCTTGAACCACTCCATTCACATTGTAAGGATCTGGACCGCCGAGAGACCGTCGCCCCCGGATGGGTATAAATAGGACATATTAATGATGCAAAATTTCATTGGGATTTGAATTAATGGTCGATTACGGGCAGGGGTGCCGCTTGCCGTGTGATCCGGGCGTTTCCGGGCGATATCGAACGCCGCCGAGTTGTGTCCGGCAGAAGCAGTCGACGGTGTGATCGTTCACCATTCCCACGGCCTGCATGTGGGCGTAGACCACGGTCGGCCCGAGAAATTTGAAGCCGCGCCGCTTCAAATCCTTCGCCCAGGCCACGGCTTCCTCCGTGTAGGGCGGATAGTCATTCAGCGTCCGGAAGCGGTGAAGTACGGGTTTGTGGTCCACCCACGACCACATATATTTTGCGAAGCTGCCGTGCTCGCGCCGGACCTCCAAGAATCGTTGCGCGTTGTGGATCGTCGCCTCGATCTTAAGCCGGTTTCGAATGATGCCCACGTCCTTGAGCAATCGGGAGACGTCGCGCCGGCCGAACCGGGCGACTTTACGATAGTCGAATCCGGCAAAGGCCTTCCGGAAGTTCTCTCGCTTGTACAGCACCGTGCGCCACGACAGCCCGGCCTGAAAGACCTCCAGCACCAGAAACTCGTAAATCTTCCGGTCGTCATGCACCGGCACCCCCCATTCCTCATCATGATAGGCCAGATACAGCGGGTCGCCGGCCGTGGGCCAGGGGCAGCGGATGAGGGAAGAAGGTCTCGGCAAAGGGGATGGCCCTACATTATATGAATCATTAAATTAATCATTCCGTTTCGTCCGCCGGGCCGCCGGAGCGCGCGAGGTCGTCCATGGTGATCTTCGCCGGATCGAACTTGACGACGGTCTTGGTCATGCGTTCGATCACCTCGTCGAAGCCGAGCGGCTCGGCCTCCTTGGGGCGGAACCGGATCGGGTTGATCCGTGCGACGACGAAGCTTTTCAGATAAGGGCTGGCCAGGCCGCGGGACTTCAGGGCCTCGACCTGTTTGATCACGGCGTCGTCCAGTTCCATCAGGCGCCGGGCCCGGTCCCTTCGAACGTCCATCGCCGCGCGGATCGGTTTCTTCAAGAAGCCTTCCACCCGCCGGAGGATCGGGTTGTAGGCCCCGCCCGAAAATCGGGGCCGGTCTTCGTAACAGAATCCCAGCGTGATGAAGCCCGGTTCTTCGAACTCGAGGGCGTACGCCTCTTCAAGCCCGTCGTCCAAACGGGCCAGCTCCTTGTACATCCGGACGACCTCCAGGGCCTTCTCCCGAAGGTTGTGCGCTTTTTCGGTGTTGAGCGCGAGGATCTGGTAGGCCGCTTTTTCCTCCGGCACGATGATCGCGACGATGCTCTTCGCGCCGAGGGTCCGCATCGCCGAAAGACGGTGGTTGCCGTTGGGCGTCCAGTACTTCGCGGCGCCGTCGGCGGCGTTCCTGACCGCGATGATCGGGTCGAGAAAGCGGCCGATCTTTCCGATCACGTTCTCGAGTTTCCGGACGTGCATTTCCGAGATGTTCCGCTGAAAGGGCGTCGGCTCGACGGTTTCGATCGGCAGGGCGGCGAGCACCAGCCAGTTTCCCCCGTACGGCTCGCGGTAGGCGGCCAGGGGTTTTCCGCCGTCGGCTTCGATCTGGCGATTGAGCGCCGCGACCTTCTCCGGCGGGGCCGCGGCCAGCAGATCGGCCGCGATGAGGCCGGCCGAGACGCCGGCCGGTTTCTTCCGCCGTTTTCCGGCGCCGGATTTGCGCGTCGTCTTGGATTTCGCTTCGGACATCGGGAACCTCGATCCTGATCCGGTTCGCAGAGGGGGAGGACGATCGCCGGATCATACCAATTCTGGCTCGATAAATCAACGTGAGAATGGGCGCCGGGACGAAAAAACGCTTGCGGTTTGCCGGGGTTTCCCGTATCATTTTCTCCATGACGGTATGTCACGCCTGCCGTGAGCCGGTGGCGATCGAAAAAAAACTTTCCCGGACGGCGGTCTGCCCGAACTGCCGGAGCGATCTTCATGCCTGTAAGAACTGCCGATTTTTCGACCGCGCGGTTCACAACCAATGCCGCGAGACCCAGGCCGAATGGGTGGCCGACAAGGAAAAGGCCAACTTCTGCGACTATTTCGTCTTCGCCGATCGCACTCCCCTGACCCACGCGGATCGGCCGGGGGCCGCGATGGCCGGGAAGGGCCCGGAGGCGGCCCGGAAGAGACTGGATGAACTGTTCAAGAAAGCGCAATGACGTTTAAAGCCGATCTGCTCATATTCGACCTGGACGGGACCCTCGCCGATACCAAGGACGACATCGCGACCTCCGTCAACCTGACGCTCAAAGAATTGGGCCTGCCCGAGAAAGCGCCCGACGTGATCTACACCTACGTCGGCAGCGGCGTTCGAAAATTGATCCAGCAGGCGGTGGGCGAGGAGGAGGGCGAGCGGTTCCGGGAAGCGTTGCGGGTCTTCCGGGGTCACTACATGGCCCATCTCCTCGACACCACGAAACTCTATCCGGGGATGGACGGCGTCCTGGCCCATTACCGGTCGAAGAAAAAAGCGGTGGTCACGAATAAGCCCCAGGTCTACACCGATCCGATCGCGTCCGGGTTGAAGATCACCAACCGCTTCGATCTGATTCTCGGGGGCGACAACGGCCTTCCGCTCAAGCCCGATCCCACAATGGTCCTGACGGTTCTGGATAAGCTTTTGGCCGATCCGAAGCGGACGGTCATGATCGGCGACGGGCTTCACGACATCCATGCCTCGCGCGCGGCCGGGATCGCGGTCTGCGCCGTCGGGTATGGACTGGGCGATCCCGAAGAGCTCCGCCGGGCCCGTCCGGATTTTTTCTGCGAGACGGTGGAAGATCTGAAACGGCTGGCCTTTTAATTCGTGGGATGAACCGCGACGGTATGTATATCTCGTTGCATAAGCGGGTCCTGTCCTCGGTGAGCCCAGACGTGCTCGGCACCCCGCCCGGTGTGGGGACCCCGCCTGCGCTCGTCCGGGCGCCCCACCTCGGCCACCCGCTAGTGCGGACAATAACCTCTTCTCTCTCATTCGTTATCGCCCTGATCCTATTATTATCTGGATTCCCCGCGGCCGTACAATCGGCCGAGGATCTACCCGCCGCGGCGTCGACCCAGCCGGCCGACGTCGATCTGGCCGGACGCGTGGTGGAGCACCGATTTTCCAACGGGCTGGAGCTCGTGATGGTCGAGCGCCACGAGGCCCCGGTCGTCTCCTGCATGATCGCCTTCAAGGTCGGCGGGGTGAACGAGCGCCCCGGGATCTCGGGGGTCGCGCATCTGTACGAGCATATGGCGTTCAAGGGGACGCGAACCCTGGGCACGAAGGACTACCGGAAGGAGGCCATGGTTCTGAAGCGATTGGATCAGGCCTGGAACGCCCTCCGCGTGGAAGAGGATAAAGGGCCGCGGGCCGATCGGAATCGGGCGACGGAGGACGAGAAGCGGTTCCGGGATCTGGAGCAGGAAAGCGAGAAGTACGTCGTTCCGAACGAGATCGGCGAGATCTATGAGCGGAACGGCGCGGTGGGTCTTAACGCGACGACCGGAAAGGACATGACGCGCTACGTCGTGAGCCTGCCGTCCAACCGCCTGGAGCTTTGGGCCGCGATCGAGTCGGACCGGATGGTTCATACCGTGCTGCGGGAGTTTTACAAGGAAAAGAACGTCGTTCTCGAGGAACGACGGCTGCGCTATGACAATTCGCCTTCCGGCCGATTGTACGAAGCCTTCCTGGCGGCGGCCTTTACCGCACACCCCTACGGGATGCCGGTGATCGGCTGGACCTCGGACGTGAAGGCCCTGAGCCGCGCCCAGACCGAGGCCTTTTTCCGAACCTACTACGAGCCCGGAAACGCCGTGATCGCGATTGTGGGCGACATCGATCCCGCCGTGACGATCCGCCTCATTCAGAAATATTTCGGATCGATCCCCGCGCAGCCTCCTCCGCCGGGCGTGGTGACGGTCGAGCCGGAGCAGGACGGCGAACGGCGGGTGGAGGTCGAGTTCGAGGCCGAGCCGGCCGTTCTGATCGGGTACCACCGGCCGGCCCTGGATTCGCCCGACGACCCGGTGTTCGACGTGATCGATTCGCTGTTGTCCGACGGCCGTTCCTCCCGACTGTACAAGACGCTGGTCAAGGAAAAACAACTGGCCGTCGGCGTCTCGACGAGCGCCGACGTGCCCGGCGCGCGCTATCCCAATCTGTTCATGATCCAGGCCATCCCCCGCGCGCCCCACACCGCCCCCGAAGTGGAGGCGGCCATCTACGCCGAGTTGGACCGTCTGAAGAACGAGCCCGTGCAGCCCCGCGAACTCCAGAAGGTCCTGAACAATCTGGACGCCGATCTGATCCGTTCCCTGGACTCGAACAGCGGGCTGGCCTCCGAGCTCAGCTCGGCCCAGGCCCTCGCCGGAACCTGGCGGTATCTTCTCGAAAACCGGCGACAGATCAGCCAGGTGAAAGCGGAGGACGTGTCCCGCGTGGCGAAGCGGTATTTCGTCAAGGGCCATCGGGTGGTGGCGACGCTGGTGAAAAAGGGAAATGAATAACGGTTTCTATCACCGATCGTCTTTGCCATGTAGGGGCACCCCTATGTGGGTGCCCGGTTTTTTAAGGGCGGCCACGCAGGGCCGCCCCTACACGATCATGGTATTTCTCGGGCTCGTCGTGTTGGTTTCCTCGGTTTTCCCTTCCCTCGCCGCCGATCCCCGAACGATGGTCTTTCCGCCGGTCGAGTTCCATCCGCCCAAGGCCGAACGGGTCGCGCTGGATAACGGGATGGTGCTCTACATCCTGGAAGACCACGAGCTTCCACGGGTCCAGATCCAGGCGATGATCCGGACCGGCAGCGTTTATGACCCTGCGGAAAAAATCGGGCTGGCCGGTCTGACCGGGACGGTGATGCGGACGGGGGGCACCTCTTTGATGTCGGGCGATGCCCTGGATGACGAACTCGAATTCATGGCGGCCGAGCTGGGCAGCACGATCGGCTCGGACGCCGGTTTCGCATCGCTGGATGTCCTGGCGAAGGATCTCGATCGCGGCCTGGCCCTCTTCGCCGACATGTTGATGCATCCGGCCTTCCCGCAGGACAAGCTGGATCTGGCCAAGCAGCAGGCCCTGGAGGCCATCCGGCGGCGCAACGACAATCCGGCGGGAATTGCGAGCCGGGAGTTTCTGAAGCGGGTCTATGGCGCGGACCATCCGCTGGCCCGGGAAAGCACCGCCGAGACAATCGGACGGATTACACGGGACGACCTGATCGCCTTTCATGCGCACGATTATCATCCCAACGCGCTCATCCTGTCGCTGTCGGGGGATTTTGGAAAAAAGGAAATGATCGAGAAGGTCCGACGGGCCTTTGCCGGTTGGCCCCAGGGCCCGATCGACCGACCGGCTTTGCCCCCCGTCCGCGATGCGTTCAAGCCGTCCGTCAACCTGGTCGAGAAAGACATTTCCCAAACGCACCTGCGCATCGGACATCTGGGCATTCGGCAGGACGATCCGGACTATTTTGCGGTGGCCTTGCTGGACGATATCCTGGGCGGCGGCTTCCGCAGCCGGCTGTTCAGAAAAGTTCGCACCGAAGAGGGCCTGGCCTATTCGGTCGGCAGCTCGTTCACGCCCGGAAATTTGGAGCGGGGTCTGTTTGTGGCCTACGGTCAGACCAAGGCGGAATCCACGCTCCGGGCGATCGGGGCCATCGAGCGGGAGATCCAACGGATCCGGACGAAACCCGTTACGCCGGAAGAGCTACGCCTGGCCAAGGATTCCTTTCTGAACTCCTTCGTGTTTTCTTTCTCGAACCCCGCGATGATCGTCGGCCGCCAGGCCTCGCTGGAATATTACGGGCTGCCCGCTGACTTTTTGGAACGGTTTCGTGACGGCGTCATCCGTGTGACGCCCGAAGAAATCTTGAGCGTGGCCCAAAGACATCTCCGGCCGGACGCCTTGATCGTCCTTGCGGTTGGACGTCCGGACCGCTTTGATCAGCCGCTCTCAAGCCTCGGGGCGGTGAACGTCATCCCTCTGGAGCGGGTCGGGGATCCGGTCGGGGTCGGATTTCCGGATCGGCCTTGATCCTAAAGGAGACCATCATGCGGTCCAAGCTTGTCGCGGGGGTCGTGCTGGTACTGATCCTGCCCGTAGCCGCCGTGGTCGTCGCGATCGCGATGAACCGACCGATGCTGTTCGATCCCCCCGGTTTCATGGAGCGGCTTGCGATCTACTTGCGGTACAATGTGGCCGAGACGACCGCGGATCCGGTCCTGCCCGAACTTCGGATTCGGCATTACCGGCTGCCGGAGGAAACGGTAAAAGCGGCCGTCGAACGGACCCTCCGGTCTCTCCCACGCTGGACGATGGTCCGGGCGGAAGGGGGTGTGGGCGCTTATCAGGCCGAGGTAACCAGCATGATCTGGCGGTTCCGGGACGATCTGTCCGTCTTGGTGACCGGCTCGCCGACCGGGGAGGTCGAGGTCTATGTTCACTCCGCTTCGCGGGTCGGCCGCGGAGATCTGGGGGCCAACCGCGTCCATGTCCTCATGTTCTATGAGGCGCTGGAGCGGAATCTTCAGGTGGATTCTTAGCCATCAAATAATGCTTGACCTGAAAAAAAGGATGGATATAATAAAGACCGCTTCGTATCATGTACCCGAAACTCACGGCGGGGAACTCCTACGGCGAAACCCATTATAAAACTTATACTGAAAGGAGAGAAGCATGGCGGATATTTTAGTGGTGGCATCCAAGGTGAAGAAATACGTAAAGGAAAAATCCGGGTTTAATACGTCGGCAGAAATTCTGGAAGTGCTGAGCCAGCGGGTCGAGAAACTTTGCCTGGACGCGATCGAGAAAGCCAAGGCGGACGGGCGAAAGACAGTCAAGGGGCGGGATCTCGAGCCGTAACCGGTTGGCGGACATGGCGGTGACGGACCGCTGAGACCGGCTGCGAAGGGGTATTAGCCCTTAATGATCAAAATGGGCGCCGCAGTTCGGACAGACGGGATCGTCCGGATCGCAGGTTTCGCCGCAGGAGGAACAGAAATATTCCTCTTCGTCCGTTTCGTCTTCCAGATCGAATTCCCATCCGCATTCAGGACAGGTCCCATCCTCCGGAATGACCTCGGATTCGCAGGCCGGACAAACCAGGACGTCTTCTTCCGTTTCGGTCAGGGTAGTGTCGACGACAGGTAGAGGTTCTTCCTTCTGGTTTTCCCAATCCAAAAGGGCGCGGGCCTTTTCAACCTGGGAGAGGGGCACCCGGACCAGCTTCACCGGGGGATTTCCCATGGGGTTTTCGCCGTCCAATCGATAGGGCAACGGGGTCATCTCGTCGTCTTCAATCCGGTACGGGATGCCCTCTTTCTCGAGAAAGCGGGCGGTATCCTTCGCCTCGGTCGGGTTGCCCCGGAAAAGCTCGACGTAGGATTCGGTTAGTTTCAGGTGCGGGGATTTCTTGGCCAGGGTCAGTTTTGGGGATTCCTTGGTTTGCGACAAATTCGGGTGTTCATTCCGAAGATCGATCGCGGAGGAGGGCAAAAGTTCCTCTTGGCATTTCGGACAAACCAGGGTATTCGATCGATATTTTTTTCTGCAGTTCGGACAGATTAACATGAAGCGACCTTGAGCCTTGTTTATTCTAACGCCCGTCCGGCTAAAATGCAAACGGAAAGCGCACCGCCGGTTTTATCGGGGGGGAAAGCGGGCCGGCGGCGATTGACATTGTGCCGTTATTGTTTTAGGATAAAAAACCTCCGAGGAAGTCTCGCCCGGCGGATCGACGAGGGCGGAAGCTTCGATCGATTCAACTCCGAGATTTGGTTTAACGAACACAGCGATGGAGACCCGCGTGCTCAATCATCCCGTCCACCCGATCGTCGTCCATTTTCCGATCGCCCTGCTTTTTACAGCCGTCTATTTTGAAATTTTCGGATTTTGGGTCCGCCGGGAAGCGTATCGCCAATTTGGCTTGTGGCTGTTGATCTTGGGTTTGATCAGCGGGATCATCGCTTCCGCCGTCGGGTTCTGGGGGGAAGAGGCGGTGGTGGCCGCGGGCGTTCCTGAAAAAGCGGTGGACCGGCATGAATTCTTGGCCATCACCACCTTGGTGGTGTTCGCGCTGCTGCTGTTGTTCCGTTGGCGGGTTCGCGATCGATGGTCCCTCCGTAACAGGACGGTCTATATGACTCTGGCCGTGCTGGGGGTTCTCCTTTTGGGATCGACCGGTTACTTCGGCGGCGACCTAGTGTATCGGTACGGGGCCGGGGTCCAGAAGCCTGCGACCGTCGCGACGCCGCCGGAGAAGGCGCCGACGTCGACGGGGCATGACTCAGAGGATTGAGAGCGGTTTTCCACTTGACAATGCGAAGTGTATATAGCATAGTAAAACCGGTTGTTAGACTCCCGTTGGCCGAGGGGCCTCAAAGGAAAGCATCGGAAAAGAAATCAGCCGGAATCAGACCGGACTCAGAAGGAGAGGCAGATGGGCGCGAAGCTTTACGTCGGTAATCTTTCGTATCAAGCCACAGAAAAAGAAATTAATGATTTGTTTGCCGCCGCGGGAACGGTGGCTTCCGTTAAGATCATCACCGATGGTCAGACGGGGCGTCCGCGCGGGTTCGGCTTTGTTGAAATGGGCTCTTCCGAAGAGGCTCAAAAGGCCATCGAGATGTTCAACGGCAAGAATTTTATGGAGCGAAGCCTGATCGTCAGCGAGGCCCGCCCCCAGCAGAAGCGGGAACGAGGAGGAGGGGGAGGGGGAGGATATGGCGGCGGGGGATATGGCGGCGGGCGCGGAGGCCGCGGGAGATAATCCGTCCCCGGGTATGGCCTTCCGGTCGATTCGTTCCACGTCCGTCTCCTTGCTTTCGGTCGGTATTCCCGCCCCGCTGTCCCTCGTGCTTGGAATCCTTCCTGTCTTTTGCGCCGCCCGTTTGCGCGCGTTACTTGAAAAATCCCGCTTCCCGCTCTTCCGGTGACAACGATCGAATGGCCTATGCTTAAATTTACCGAGCTCCATCCGATCGGGATGCCGATCGGATGCATCGTGACCTTGCATGGGAGGGGCGTCCGGGGCGAGGACCTGGCCCCCCTGGCCGAAGCGATCGCGCTGGAGGGAATCCGGTGGATTTTTCCGGACGGTCCGATGGAACTTCCGGCCCCCTGGGGAGGCCGGGCGTGGTATGAGATTCCGCCCCATCCCCCGCAGGGACTTCTTCAAAGCCGAAAGCTCCTCTTCGAGTTGATCGAACGCCTTGAGCAGGAACGGATCCCGTCGAAGCGGATCGCACTGGCGGGTTTTTCTCAAGGTGCGGTTATGAGCCTCGATGTGGGTGTCCGATATCCGAGACGTCTCGCCGGAATCGTCGCCATGAGCGGTTATCTCGCCCGCCCCGAGAGGTTGGCGGCCGAGAAATCGCCGGCCGCGGCCGGGTTGCCGATCCTTCTGACCCATGGGAAGAATGACGACGTCCTGCCGGTGGAAGGGGCGCGGGAGGCCCAGGCGGCATTGCGAACCGAAGGCTTCTCGGTCCGGCTCCGGGAATACCTGATGGGCCATGAAGTGATCCCGGAGGTGCTTTCCGAGATCCGTGATTTTCTCAACCGGATTTTCGAGTCCGAACCCCGCGACAGGCGCTCCTGATGCTTCCCCAATTTTCCGAGGCGACGTACGGAGCCCGATCCATCCGAGCCAACAAGACCTCTATCCTGGCCGCGTGCCTGATGCTTGCCGGAATTGTTCCGGCGTTTCCGGCCGACGCCTCCGGCCCCGCACGGACCGGCGCGCCCTTGCGGCCGGGGATCTTTCTTTTGTCGGCCCCCCGTCTGAACGACCCGAATTTCTTCCATACCGTGGTTCTCCTGGTCACCTACGGCAAAGAGGGGGCATCGGGTTTGATCATCAATCGTCCCACCGACGTCCCGCTCGTGAAGGCCCTTCCGGATCTGGAAGGGACCGAAAATTTTTCGAAGCCCATTTATTTCGGGGGGCCGGTCAGCACGAATCTGATGCTGGTGCTTCTTCGGTCCAATTCGTCGTTGGAAGGGGCGCGGAACGTCCTCGGCGACATTTACTTTACGGCCAGTCGAAAAGTCCTGACCGATGCGCTTGTGAACCCGGACCCCGACAAAAAAGTCCGGGTCTATGCCGGTTACTCCGGCTGGGCCCCGATGCAATTGGACGCCGAGTTCGTGCGCGGTGACTGGGTGATCATGGATGCGGATCCGGGCGCGGTATTTGCCGAAGACCCGTCGAAAATCTGGCCGGCCTTCTTTGAGGGGAAGGAGAAAATACAAATCCGAGTTCCGGACCCGGTTCCCGACGGCGGGGCGTTCGGCCCCGTCTGGAGCCCGGTGGTTTTTCCGGGAGGTCGGTAATAATACCCCGAACGCCGCTTAAATAATCCGGCCGCTCACACCGATTCTCCGGGAATGGTGGAACAATGATCCACGGCGATCTTCCATTGCGATCCTTCTTTCAAGAAGACATAGTTGCAAATTTGTTCGATCTGCTGCGGCTCGACCGAACCGGCCGAAAGGCGGATCGATTCGTGGACGACCAGATAACCCATGTCGCCGCTGATCCGGCTGCCGCGCACCCGGGGTTGGTAGCTGCAGTGAAGGTTCTGAAGCGGGCGGATCGACTCCTTAATTTCCTTGATCGTTTCATCGAGCGTCGTGACGCGGCCGTCGTGGATGATCTGGGCGTCCGAGCGGTAATAATCATGCAGACGATCTACGTCGTCGCAGGAGGCTTGATAGGCACCCTCGAGAATCTTCACAAAAGCGGTGTCCTTTTCCGCGTTGGACTCGGCGGCCTGTAGAGGCCCTCCCCCCCCTATTATCCAACAGGCCATCAAGATCAGGACCCATTGTCCAAATTTTGAAAGCGGCACCGGCTTGTCCTTCCTGACGATCATTCGTTCGCGCATTTTACGATCCTTCGTTTAAATGGACTGTCATTATACGCCACCCGGGTCTTTCCTCAAATATCCGGAATCCCATTATATATTATCGGCCATCTTGACTCAATAACAGCATGACGGTAGGATAAAGGCGAACAATTCGGGAGCAACGAAAAAACCACGATGACCTTGATCCCCCAACTGATCCCCAGTTCCCGATGCCTGGCTTGCGATGTCTGCTGCCGTTTTCCTGAGAAGGACAGCCCTCTGGCACCATACTTCACGGCGGATGAGGTTCGCCGTGCGATCGGGCGGGGAGTTTCGCCGGAGCGATTCGCCCATCCGGAGGGAGGCCGGATCGAGTTGATTCCCCATCCGAACGGAGAAGGCTATATCTGCCCCGCCTTCGACCCAAACTCGAACGGTTGCCGCATCTATGACGACCGTCCGCTCGATTGCCAATTATTCCCCCTGGCCCTGATGTGGGATTCATCCCGGCGTACCGTCCTCCTGGGGTATGACCGGAAATGCCCGTTTGTCTCAGAAACGCTTTTGGGCGATTCGCTGTTCGAGTACGGCCGGTCGATGGCCGCGCGCCTGGAGACGGACGACACGATCCAGGCCCTTCGGGGAAATTCGGGATTGATCGGGGCTTATCAGGATGACGTGATGATTCTGATGCCGCTGACACGCCTTACGGAGGCGCTGACGGGCCGGCCAGCCGCAACGGCTGGGCGGCCTTCGCCCGAGGCGGTCGGATTAACCCCGTTGGCGGATGCCGACCGTCCGCTGTTTGAATCAGCCTTGAAATGGACCCGGACGGAGTTATCGAGTTATTCCTGGCCCGCGCTGATGGTCTGGAAGGATCATCTTCAATATTCCTGGACGGTCATCGACCGGCAGTTCTGCCTCTTCGCGCGGTACGTCGACGGTCTGTTCATGCCACTTCCCCCGTTGGGGGAGACGCTGATCCCGGAGGCGGTCCAAAAATGTTTTGCCCGGATGGACTCCATAAATACCCATCCGGCGGTATCCCGGATTGAAAATATCCCTCCTGAACAGGTCGCGGGGTTCGAAGCGATGGGGTTCGTCCTAAAACCGAAGGAACAGGAGTATCTGTACGAACGGGAGGCACTGGTCCGACTGGCGGGCGATCGCTACAAGACCAAACGCTGGGCCTGCAACCGCTTCGTGCGGGACCATCGTAACGGCCCCGTCCGGTTGGAGCCATACCGACCTTCCGATCTGGATGACTGCCTGGAGTTCTTCGACCGGTGGAAGAAACAACAGGGTAAATCAGGTCCTTCTTCCAGCCAGCGGGAAGAAGAGGGCATGATGCTGGAGGACGCCGCCTCGGTTCATCGAAGGGCGCTTGAGAATTTCACGGCCTTGGGACTGACCGGACGCGTGGTGCGGTTGGACGGAAAGATTGTCGGGTACACCTTCGGATTTCCCCTCCGGCCGGGGATCTTCTGCGTGCTGTTGGAGGTGGCCGATCGGGAGATCGCCGGCCTGGCGGCCTATCTTTTCCGGGAATTTTGCCTGGAGCTTTCGGATTATGCCGTTATCCATGCGATGGACGATTCCGGTCTCGAACGTCTCCGCGCGGCCAAGCTTTCCTACCATCCCTCGAAAATCCTGACCTCGTATATCGCCACACGGCCGGAGCGGTATCCTCCGATTCCTCGGTAGGCTGCGCGGATCCAGGATGGGGCTTTGCGGCATTGGGATAGACCGCTTATGAAATCCCATAGGGATCCCCCCCCACAAAAAAAAGACTTGACACCAATTTTCTATTGTGGTATTTTTTATCTGCTTTGTGAGCAAGTTTTTGTAGGGATTTACCGAACCGCAGAGGCTGTCACCAAGGCCCTGCGGTTTTTTTGTGACCCGCGAACGGCTCAGAGCGGGGATTCCTGATTGATGATTCAGTCCAGTGAAACCTCAAACACCAATCTCCCTCACACACATAGGAAAGGGGTGATATCACAATGGCAAAAGGCACTGTGAAGTGGTTTAATGCCAGCAAGGGTTATGGATTCCTGTCCCAGGAAGACGGTAAGGATGTCTTTGTACATTTTTCCGCGATTCAGGGTGACGGATACAAGTCGCTTGACGAAGGTGAAGCGG
>DATKAN010000066.1 GCA_035498035.1 Nitrospiria bacterium | reverse complement strand
CTCGGCGATCTTCAGGAGAAGCGCGCCGAAACCGGGACGGCCGTATCGATCCTCGGGAGGGAAGTAGGTGCCGGCGAAGAACGGGCGCTGATCCGGCGCCAGAAAAACGGTCATCGGCCAGCCGCCCTGTCCGTTGTTCATGGCCACGGTCGCCGCCATGTAGATCTCGTCCAGATCCGGCCGCTCCTCCCGGTCGACCTTGATATTGATGAAATGCCCGTTCATGATCCGGGCCGTCTCTTCATCCTCGAACGATTCCCGTTCCATCACATGGCACCAGTGGCACGCCGAATAGCCGATGCTGAGCAGGATCGGCTTGTCCTCCTCCTTCGCCTTGCGAAGCGCCTCTTCGCCCCAGGGATGCCAGTCCACCGGATTGTGCGCATGCTGAAGCAGATACGGGCTGGTCTCGTGAATCAGTCGGTTGCTGTGCTTGTGCGCGGTATCCTGTGACATGGTTTCAGAATACCCCGCGCCGAACGGCTTCGTCAAGGATCGAGGTGGGGTCGGGAAGGAAACCTTCCGGCCGGATCGTACGGATCCGGGTTTTAAGGGCCGGACAACACACGGCTCCGAGGGCTAGGGGGCCGGTCCTTCCGGATCGTATTTGAGGCGATATCCGATTCCCGGCTCGTTTATCAGGAAGCTCGGCCGCGCCGGATCGGATTCGAGTTTATGGCGGAGATGGGCCATATGAACGCGCAGATATTGCACCTCATTCTCCTGAGCGGGACCCCAAACTTCCCTCAACAGCTGACGGTGGGTGACGACCTTGCCGGCGTGTCGTATCAAGACCGTAAGCAATTTGTACTCGGTCGGGGTCAGGTGGACTTCCTTGTCGCCGAGGTGGATCTGCCGCTTCGCCAGGTCGACCCGGAGATTATTCAGGGTGAAGACGGGCTCGTTCTGGCCCCCTTTCTGCCGGGCCGCGTGTCTCAGGGCGACGCGGATTCGGGCCAGGAGTTCGGCGGCGTTGAAGGGCTTCGTGAGATAATCGTCCGCGCCGGCATCGAGCGCCCGGACTTTGTCCTGTTCCTGCTCGCGCGCGGAAAGGACGATGATGGGCGTCGGTGTCCATTCGCGCAATTCTTGGGTGACCGCCAGGCCGTCGAGATCCGGCAGCCCCAAATCGAGAAGAATCAGATCGGGATGCTGCGTGGCGGCCTGGGTCAAGCCTTCTTGAGCCGTAGCGGCCTCCAGCAGACGATAGCCCTGGCTCTGAAGCGTGATCCGCAGAAAGCGCCGCATCTGCAGCTCGTCTTCAATCAGCAGGATCAGTTCCTTTCCTGCCGCCATCACCGATCCTCTTTCCCTTCTTGACCTTCAGACAGGCGTGGATGTCCTTCCAGCGGCAAGATGAAACGGAAAACCGCCCCGCCGCCCGGACGGTTCTCGGCCCATATACGGCCGCCGTGGGCCTCGACGATGGCCCGGCAGATGGTCAGCCCCAATCCGATGCCGCCGCCGGCTCCGGGGCTGCGTTCGAATTTATCGAAGATCCGATCCTCGGCACCCGGCGGGATTCCGGGACCGCGGTCGGCCAGTTCCACCGACAGGCGGTTTCCCATTACGGCTGCGGAGAGCTCGAGCGGCGTCCCCTTCGGTGTATATTTCAGGGCGTTATCCAGGAGATTGATCAGGACCTGCTCGATGAGCAGAGGGTCGAAGGGAACCATCGGCAAATCGTTCGGCAAGCGGGTTGTCAGGGGATGATCCTTAAGCCGTGCGGAGAGGCGGTTCAGCACCGCCCCGACGATCTCTTCGATCGACATCCATTCCTTTTTAACAGTGATCGCGCCGGACTCCAGGCGGGTCATATCGAGGACATTTCGGATCATCTGGTTTAAATGTTCCGCTTCTTCAAAGATCGTCTGGATGAGTTCCTGCTGACTGTGCGGATCCAGCGTCAGGTCACGATCCAGCAGCGTCGTTGACGCCCCGGTTATGGCCGCCAGAGGGGTGCGCAGGTCATGGGAAACCGAACTCAACAGCGTATTGCGCAGGGCTTCCGTCTCGGCTTTGAGGAGCGCCCGGTGCGCCTCTCGGGCCAGAAGAGCCCTTTCGAGTGCCATGGCCGTCTGGTTCGCAAAGCTTTCGAGGACATGGATCTGTTCTTGATCGAAGCGGTCCATAGAGGGGCCGGGCAGGACTCCCAGCACGCCCACCGTCCGGGACGAAGTCACGAGGGGAAGATACAGGCCCTTGGCTCCGGGAAGGGTATCGGTTCCCAGTCCCGCCCGTTCACGGTGGTCGAAGGCCCATTGAGCGACGCCCAATTCCTTTTGATCGGGTGCAAACGGGCCCCGACCGTCGACCGGCCGGAGTCGGTTCTTCTCTCCCTCGGGCATCAGAATGACCACCGGACTGGAAAACACCTCGTGGATATGCTTCACGGCGATGGCGCATAAACGGTCTTTCTTCCGTTCATGCACAAGCTCCCGGCTCAGATCGTAGAGGGCGGCGGTCCTCCTTTCCCGTAAACGCGCGGCATTCGCCTGTTCACGCACGCGCAGGGTCAGTCGGCTGATGACAAAACCGACAATCAGCATGACCCCAAACGTGATCAGGTATCTAATGTCGCTGATGGCAAAGGTATAGTAAGGAGGGATGAAGAAGAAATCGAAGGCGGCGACGCTCAGCAGCGTTGCAAAAAGAGACGGACCCCGGTCGGTCCGGCCGGCGGTGAAGACGATGCCGAGGAGATACACCATGGCCAGGTCCGCCAGGGCAAAGTACGGAAACATGACGGCGGAAACCGCGGTGCAGGCGGCCACAATGGCGATGCTCCAGACCCAGTCTCCTTTGTGCCCGGGGCGCCCGGCCGGCCGCCCGGAGGGTTGCGGCGCCGGTTCCGCCGTGTCGCCGGTGATGACGTGGACGTCGATATCCCCGCTTCCCCGGACGACCTCGTCCAACGTGGAACCGAACAGGCGGTCCTTCCAACGGGGATGCGTCGGTTTGCCGATGATGATTCGGCTGACGTTGCGGTTCCGGGCGTAGTTCAGGATCTCCTCGCTGGTCCGATGTCCGGATAGTGTAACCGTTTCCGCTCCAAGACTCTCGGCCAGGCGCATATGGTCGGCCAGTTGTTTCCGGTCGCTTTCCGACTCCCGCACCTTCGAAGGGGCTTCAATATTGACGGCGATCCAGTCGGTGCGCAGCCCGTCGGCCATTCGCTTGGCCGCGCGGATCAGTCGGATCGAACGGGGATTGGGACCGATGCAGACCAGGATCCGTTCGCCGGCCGGCCAAACGGTCTTGACTCCAAAGCCCCGCCGGTAGCTCTGCATCTGTTCGTCCACCCGCTCGGCGGTTTGACGCAAGGTCAGCTCCCTCAGCGCCAGCAGGTTTCCTTTTCGGAAAAAGTTTTCCTGCGCACGGGCCGCCAGCTCGGCCACATAAACTTTTCCCTCCTTGAGTCGTTCCAGAAGTTCATCCGGCGGCAGGTCGACCAGCTCGATTTCATCGGCCCGATCCAACACGGAATCCGGAAGGGTTTCCCGGACGACGACGCGGGTGATCTGTGCAATCACATCGTTGAGGCTCTCCAAATGTTGCACGTTGAGCGTCGTGTAGACGTTGATTCCGGCCTTGAGCAGCTCGAAGACGTCCTGCCAGCGTTTTTTGTGGCGGGACCCGGGGGCATTGGTATGCGCCAGCTCGTCCACGAGGATCAGCGCGGGCTTTCGGGCCAGCGCGGCATCGAGATCAAATTCCTTCAGGATTGCTCCCCGGTATTCGATGGGGCGGCGGGGAAGGACTTCAAGACCTTTCAGAAGCGCCTCGGTCTCGGCGCGGCCGTGGGTTTCCACAATCCCCGCGACCACATCGACCCCCTCCGCGCGCTTTTCCTGGGCCGCATTGAGCATGGCGAAGGTCTTCCCGACGCCGGGGGCGGCTCCGAAGAAAATAATCAGCTTTCCCTGACGCGCGCGCTCTTCTTCTTTTTTTACCTGTTCCAGAAGCAGGTCCGGGCTGGGTCGTCTTTGTTCTTGATGTTTCATGGCGCTCTCATTACATGCCGATACATAGAAGGTGAAACCGAATTATAACAGGATAATGGGACCCATTCAATGCCAGGTTGAGACGGAGAGTATTGAGTCGGAACTCAGGAAGAACCCCGAATGGCGGTCCCGGAGTGCGGGTCTTTGGAAAGATTGCGGAGATCTCGAGGGGGCAATCTAATTTGAGGGCTTGGCCAACCACCAGCGACGTGCAGCCACCATGGACCAAACGAGCTCGACCAGCCCAAACGGCCAAGCGCCCTGGAGAAATCCATAAATCGACCCGAGCCCACACGCGCCTGCAAACCCCAGGACATACCATGGACTTCGTTTCTCCAGTGCATAGCAGATCAGCATGGCAATGACTGCAAACAAACCAAAGGCTGTGAGGTAGTCCATGTTATGTATCGAATAGGGACCCGCAACCGGGACTTCCGAAATAATTTAGTTGGCCGGACACCAACTCATCCTACAACTTCAAATTGTCCAGGGCGAGATTCAGTTCCAACACATTCACCCGCGGTTCGCCAAGAAGGCCGAGCTGCCTCCCTTCGGTATGAGCCGTCACGAGGTCGCGAACTTTGGCTTCATCCAGTCCCCGGACCTTCGCCACACGATGGACCTGATACTCGGCCGCCGCCGGGCTGATGTGCGGGTCGAGGCCGCTCCCGGAGGCCGTGACGAGGTCGACCGGCACCGGCGCAGAATTTTCCGGATCGGCCGCTTTGAGCGCCGCGATTCGGTCCTGGACCGCTTTCAACAGCACCTCATTGGTCGGGCCGAGATTGGAACCGGAGGAGGCGGCCGCATTATAGGGGAACGGTCCGGTGGCGGATGGGCGTCCCCAGAAATATTTGGGATCGTCGAAGGGCTGACCGATCAGCGTTGAGCCGACCGGTTGACCGTTTTGGACAATCAAACTTCCATTGGCCTGTCGG
>DATKAN010000065.1 GCA_035498035.1 Nitrospiria bacterium | reverse complement strand
GGAGGAAGCCTCCGCTCGGCCGGCAGCGACCTTTGGAAGGCCCCCAGGATTTCCACCCGCTTGATCGAATCGATTCCCAGGTCCGCCTCGATATTGGAATCCAGATCGAGCATCTCCCGCGGATACCCCGTCCGGTCGCTCACGATCTGAACCAGCCGGTCCGTCAAATCCTCACGACCCAGCCCGGCGGGATGCACGGAGCCCGCCGTTTTCTCCGACGCCGACGAAGGGGGAACGGAAACCGACCGCGCGTCGACGAAGGCGTTCAGCGCCCAGTCGATGATCCCGCGCATCGTCTTGATCGCGGTAAGTTTTTCCATCGTGCCCGGAGGAAGCCTCCGCTCGGCCGGCAGCGACCTTTGGAAGGCCCCCAGGATTTCCACCCGCTTGATCGAATCGATTCCCAGGTCCGCCTCGATATTGGAATCCAGATCGAGCATCTCCCGCGGATACCCCGTCCGGTCGCTGACGATCTGAACCAGCCGCTCCGTCAAATCCTCACGACCCAACTCCGCGGGCTTGGCCGGAGCCGTAACAATATCGGACGGAGAGGGCGGCGGTGAGGCAAGCGCCGGCGCGGAGCCTGGGGAGGCCTGCGTGTCCTGGACCACGGGCTGAGCGATCGGGGGCGCGACCATCGGCTGGACCCGGCGCGGGGCGGGATTGACCGTTACGGCCTGAGACGGGGCGGCGGCCGCTCCTTTCGTCTGACCCGGAGACGGCGGGGGAGCCGAACGGAGGTAGGCCAGCATCACATTTTTCTGAGTATCCAGAAACCTCGCCATCAGGCGCTGGTAGTGAATCATGACCTGGGAGGCATCCCCGTCGGGTCCTACCCGTGGGTCCATCGCCCATTCCTTATCTTCGGCAGGTTTTATATTCTGATGCGCCGAGGTTTCGATCGGCGCCCGGGATGGACTTTGTATCTCGGGAGGGTTCATGTCAGCGGCCCGGACGGTTTGGGGTTTGTCTTCTTTTTTCCCGTCGTCCTTTGTAATTTCGACCTGTCTTGTGTTCAATTTATCAGCCATGGAATCCCGCGCAACTCCTTTCGCTCGGTGGGTCGCATTCTGCATCGGCCGGGCCCGCCCGCCGTTGACAAGCCAAGTGGTCGGGGAAAGGACCTCCGGGACGGCTTTCATCTCCGGCGCGTCCAGATCGAGGCGGGCCACCGCCCGCCCACGGAAGAGCGGATCCAGATTCACCGCAAGCCCCGCGATGAACAGCTGGGCCAGGACATGTTCCAGCTGAGTCAGGCCTGATCGGCCGGGGCTGTCCGTTGCGAGCGCCCGGTGAGGCCTGTCTCCCAGGATCTGCTGGCAGAGGGCGGTCAGAACATTGCGCGGGCCGATTTCCACAAAGGTGCGGGCGCCGGCGGCGTACATGGCCTCGATCTCCCGGACAAACTCCACGGGGCGCGTGAGGTGCTCAGCCAAATTAGCCACGATTGCGGAGGGGTCCTTCGTATGGGGCGCCGCAAGCGAATTGGAGAAGACCTCGATTCGGGGGGGCTTGAAGTCCAACGTTTCAAGAAAGGCCCGGAAGGGCTCTTTGGCCGGGGCGACCAGCGGGGAGTGAAAAGCGCAGGCTACCGGAATCGGCCGTGCGCCGACACCCTTGGCTTTAAAATCCTCGATTGCCCTTTCGACCGCGGGACGCGTTCCGGAGACGATGGTCTGTTTGGGGGAATTCAGATTGGCCATGAAAATCCCCTCCATCGTCTTCAGGGCTTCCGAGACGGCTTCGCGGTCGGCTTCGACCGCGGCCATCGTCCCGAGGTCCCGGCCGGCCGCGGCCTCCAGAATAATCCGTCCCCGCGCCTCCGAAATCCTGTAGAGCGTTTCCTCATCGAAGGCGCCGGCCGCGCAGAGGGCCGCGTACTCGCCGTAGCTGTGCCCGGCCGTCATATCCGGCGCGATCCCGAATTCTTTCATCAGTGCGAAAAGGGCCATGTCCGCGGCGCCGATCGCGGGCTGGGCTACGTTGGTCTGGGTGAGCGCCTGCTGGCTGGCCTTCTCCTCCTCCGGGAAGAAGCGGGGAGGAGGGAACACGTACGAGCTCAAACGACGGGGATAACGATCGGACAGGACCCGGTCGGCCTGTTCAAACCGTTTCCGGGCCTCCGGAAAATGGATCGCCAGGTCCTTGAGCATGTCTGGATATTGCGACCCCTGTCCCGAGAAGAGGAAGGCGATCTTCCCTTCCCGTCGCGCCTCGGAAAAATAAATCCCGCGCGGGTCCGAAACGGGTTCGGGGGTCGACCGGCTCAATATCGTCCGGGCGGCCTTTAGCTTCTGCTCGAGGTCCTCCCTCGAGGTCGCAACCACCGCCAGGCGGTAGCGATCGGATCCCGCTTTCATTTTTCGCGCTCCCCGATAGACGGCGTCGGCCAGGTCGGGGAGGGCCGGTTTTTCACGACGCGCCAGGGCACGCTCGACGGGCTCCAGGGCGGCCAGCAAGGCCCGCGTAGACTCTCCGCCCCATACAAAGAGCTCCGCCGGCCAGTTCCGCAACGCGGCGGGCGCGGCGGAATTCGCCGAGGCCCCGTCGTATTCTTCCAAGACGGCGTGGAAGTTCGTCCCGCCGAATCCGAAGGAGCTGACTCCCGCCCGACGGGGATGTTCCGGATGGCCGATCCAAGGTCTGGACTCGGCGTTGATGTAGATCGGACTCTGCCGGAATCCCACCTTGGAATTTGGTTTTTCCACGCCGATCGTTGGAGGCAAAACGCCGAAGTGAAGCGAAAGGGCCGCCTTGAGGATGCCCACGATCCCCGCGGTGGATTTGGTGTGGCCGATCATGGATTTGACCGAGCCGATCGCGCAGTTTTGTTGGGGGGTCCCTGCGGAGGAGAGCAAGCGGATCAGCGACTCCGCCTCGGCCTGATCCCCCGCCACGGTTCCGGTTCCATGGGCCTCGATCAACTCCACCGTCGCCGGGGAAAACCCCGCCTTGGCGTAGGCCCGTTCCAGCGCCCGGATCTGTCCCTCCGGCCGGGGAGCCGTCAAGCCCTTGTCCCGACCGTCGCTTGAACCGGCCACCGACTTGATCACGGCGTAGATCCGGTCCCCGTCCCGCTCGGCATCCTCCAGCCGTTTGACGACCAGCACGGCCAGTCCTTCGCTGATGGCGATTCCGTCCGCCGTTTCATCAAAGGTGCGGCATCTTCCCCTCGGCGAGAGCGCATGGGTCTTGGAGAAACAGAGAAAGGCGAAGGGATTCTGGATGGTGTCCGCCCCGCCCACGATCACCATGTCGCTGCTCCCGCTCTCCAGCTCGCGGACCGCCATGTAGAGCGCCGCCAGCGATGAGGCGCAGGCCGCGTCCACGGTGTAGTTCACCCCTCCCAGATCAAAACGGTTGGCGACCCTCCCCGCGGCCACGTTGGGCAGGATCCCGGCAAACGAATCCTCCGTCCATTCCGGCAGACGATTCCAGATATCCGGCGACGGATTTTCGAAGAGCATCGGGAGCGCGGATCGGATGGCATACTGCTGGCCCAGATCCGCGATGCCGCCGCCCACGCCCAGGATCACCGACGCGCGCTCCCGGTGGAAGGGGCGGCCGGCCAGACCCACGGACGGGACCCCGTAACCGGCGTCCGTCAGCGCCTGGCGGACGACCTCGAGCGTGAGTAGCTGCAGCGGTTCGATCGAATCCAGGCTGCTGGGGGGCATCCCGTAGCGCATCGGATCGAAGGGAATATCCCCGAGAAAACCGCCCCACCGGGAAGAAACTTTGTCCCGAGCCTTTTGATCGGAATGATAGTACAGCCTCCAGTCCCATCGGTCTTTTGGAACCTCGGTGATGCCGTTCACTTTATTGACGATGTTTTCCCAAAAAGTCCTCAGCTCTTGAGCGCCGGGCAGAAGACAGCCCATTCCGACAATGGCGATGTCGCTCGGACGGTCGAAGGATCGCCGGACGATCGAAGATTCCCCGGACTCGGCCAAATCCCGCAGTCGCTCGGAGCCCCGGACCGCGACATCATAATGCAGCTCGCCGATCGAGCCGATCCCGTCCCGGAAAGCCGCCACCTGACCGATCATGTACATTCCCTGTGCCCGCTGCTCCTCCTCCCCAAGGAGACTGAGCTTCGGGGCATCCGGGTCTTTCCCGTACCGGTCATTGCGTACGAAGCCTTTGGATGCGATTCGCAAGCGGCCGAGATTCAACTCCTCGAGGGCTTCGCGGACTTGCTCGGGGGAGCGGCCTTCTTTGAACAGCCGTTTTTTTTCGCGATTGAAGAAATCCGCATAGGGATTGTCCACGCATCGGATCGCGTGGCCGGGTCCGCTTTCCAACAGGACGGTATGGTCGCACCGGGCCGCCTCTTTCTGAAAGCCGGGGACGATAGCCTTGGCGGCCACGGCCTCCTCCGTGAAAAGATAGGCCGTTCCAAGGAGCGCACCGATCCGGACTCCTCGTTCCGCAAGAGGGGCGGCCATCGTCGCGACCATCGAGGCCGACAGGGCATCGTGGATCCCGCCGGCGAAGAGGATGTGGCAGTCCGCCAGATCCTTCGGGGACGAAGACTCGAGCAGCACGTCGATCATCAGGTTCCACAGAACGAAACTGGTGCGCGGTCCGACGTGCCCTCCGCACTCCCGCCCCTCAAAGACAAAGCGGCGGGCGCCGTTTTCCAGAAACATCTTCAGGAGGCCCGGCGACGGGACATGCAGATAGGTCGGGATGCCCTGCTCTTCCAGGACAAGGGCCTGATCCGGACGGCCGCCGGCGATCAACGCGAAGGGGGGACGAACCTTCCGGATCGCCTCGAGTTGTTCCTGACGCAGATCAAGCGGAACAAAACCCAGGATGCCGACGCCCCAGGACCGATCCCCCAAGGATCGTCGGGTCTCCTCCAGAAGCGCCTCCACTTCCTTGGCGCGAAGCAATGCCAAAGCCAAAAACGGGAGCGCCCCTCCCTCCGCGACCCGTGCGGCGAATTCCGCCGTGTCGCTGACCCGGGTCATCGGTCCCTGAACAATCGGATACCGGGTTTTGTGAGCCTGCGCCAAGGGTGCCCCTTCATCCAGGGGGCGAAGTTTACGGGCGGTCCGGACATGGGCATTCACCGAATCCCGAATGGCCTGGAGGATGCCGCCGACGGTTCCATAGGTTTTGGCGAGGGTCGCGGCAAAGGCCGCGTCCTGTCCCAGGGGCATGATCTGCCGTTCCGCAGACTCCCAGCCGATCCGGCTTTCGATGGCCGCATGCCAGAGACCCTCGATTTTCTTTTTGGTGTCCGCGAATTCGATCAGCGACTGCGCTGTCTTGCGAAGTTCATCCACCACCGGGAGTCCGGCGCGATTATAAATCCTGAAGGTCAGGCCGATCTCCGCACCCAGACAGATGGATTCACTCCCGTCCATCCGCTCGATCAAGGCTTTCGTCGAATCGGGCAGTCCGGATTCGCGCGTCAAGGCCATCTGCGCGTCCAGGACCACGCCGGCCGCCCCGGCCGCGTAACAGGCCGCGGCCGTATGCAGACCGATACCCCCCTGTACCCAGACGGGTAGTGCAGTATGCTTCAAAATCCGCTGAAGCAGAATGAAAGCGGTTTCCTCACCGACCCGCCCTCCGGCCTCGTGACCCTTGGCGATCAGACCGTCCACACCGATCCGTACTCCAAGATCCGCCTGCTCCGCTGTTGTGACCTCCAGGACCACTGTTTTTCGGGCCCGGTGAAAGGTCTCCAGTACATCCGGCAGCCGTTCGAGGGATGCCTTAGAACAGGTCAGGACCACGATGCGGATGAGCTCTGGAAGGTTGTTGGTTACCTCCTGGACAAAAGACTCGTCCGCCGTCGAGCTGATCTTGATTCCGCATTCGTTCCGGGCCTGGCGCCCGAGCTGAGAGACGGCGGCAAGGGCCGAAGGGAGATTCCGGCCGTATTCCAGATTGAGAACACCCCATTCTCCGGCGCGGCTGGCGGCAATGGCCATCGTCGGATCGTTAAGACCGGGAGGAGTCAGAACGATGATTTTGAATCCGGGCTTCATTGTGAACTTCTGCGTGAGATTCTGCATACCCACTCGTTTTTCGCGCGTATTTTAATCTCGTTGGAGTTGGCCATTCGCCTCTTTAAGTTAAGTTTTCAAAACTCGATGTTAAGACCCCGTATAATAAGATATTCCTTGAGCTTAATTCAATCCCCACAAAGGGGGGATGAAAGATTCTGAATCATTACCCCCGGTTTGTGGGGATTGATTGGATCCCGGACAATCCTGTAGGTTATACAATCTGAAAAAAACGGCATGAAATTCCCGCCGGCGTCGTTGGAACCAGGGCCACCCAGAATTGTGCGGAGATTTTTCTTGACTGTGGGTTGAGGAACGTTAACAATAGACAAATTGTTCCTTTAAATTTAGAGTCGAAATTGAGAGTCCAACGATGGCGGAGACGATGAAACTCCCCATGAAAGAATGGGTGCCAAGACTAAAAGCGATCACCTCCCAGGACATGGGCGAAATGAAGCTTGGGAATGCCCTCTTCCATCAAGGTAATTTCCTGGAAGCGATCGACGCCTTTCAGGCGGCTTTGAAGGTCAATCCGGATTTGGCCGGGGCTCATTTTATGCTTGGCGAAGTTTATCACAAACAGAAACTTTTTTCCGAGGCCATCGACCACTATCAACAAACGCTGCGCCTGAAACCGGAGCAGCCCTGGGTGTCCTTCAAGCTGGGCGCGACCTATCGGGCCCTTGGGGCCAATGCGGAGGCTGCGGAGGCTTTTCGAGCTGCTTCGAATCTGAGAAGCCAGCGGGAAGGGGAATCTCCGGGACGCCGGGATAGCCCTCAAGGACTTGGTGCCGTCCCCGACTGGACGACCGACGGCGGGGACCCCACACTGATCGAATTAGAATGAAGAGCGAACCGTGACATCGATTCCTGCTTTACCGACCCTCCGTTCGAACCTAAAATTTGTTCCCAGGATTTCAGACGGGGAACCGGCGGGCTATATCGTCAAGAATCCGGATTCCGGGAAGATATTCGAATTCGGAGAGGAAGAAAATTTTCTCTTCCGCCAGTTGGACGGACGGACCCCCCTTCATGAGATTCAGAGGCGTTTTGAAGCCTCCTTTGAAAAAGCCCTGTCATTCAAGAAGTTGGAGGCCTTTATCCGCCAGTTGTCCACAGAAGGATTCCTGGTGGGTCCGGATGGTTCCCATGTCCAGAACGATTTCCCTTCGCTTATTCAACACCCGGGGTGGACGAAATGGAAGCTCGGAAACCCCGATAGGTTCCTCGGCTGGCTGGTTTCCCATCTTGATTGGTGTTTCACCAAAACATTTGTCATCGGATGTCTCGGAATCACGGTTTTCGCCATCGTCACTCTTGTCGCAAATCGGAGGACCTTCCTGTCCGAACTGATCCAAATAACGCATCCCATGCTTTTCGTCTCGGTCTTCGCGATGTGGATCTTTTTTCTAAATCTCCCGAGTGAACTAGTGAAGGGCTTAACCTGCAAGCATTATGGCGGACAGGTCAGGACATTCGGGATCCGTCTCGCCTACTATCACATTCCCCAATTCTATTTTGATGTGGGCGATTCCCGCACGTTTCGGGACAAAAGGAAGCGGGTTTGGACCCTGTCCGCGGGAGTTTTTTATATCCTTATCGCTTGGACCTTCGCGGTCATCGGATGGAAGGTGATGGTGAATTGGGCCTCGGTTCACACATTCCTACTTCATCTGACCGTGACGACTTCATTGGGAATCCTGATCAATATAAATCCCCTGGCCCAACGGCCCGGGTATTTCCTGCTTAATTCATGGCTTTCCGTCGCGAATCTGCGCGAACGGGCCATTGCTACCGCCACGGCTTGGGTTTCATTCCGGCCCGCACCCGAGCCCCTCACGCGTCGAGAGAAGCGGGTCTTTCGGTCTTACGGTCTTCTCCTGATCGTTTACCTAATCACGGTGGCTGGTATGATTGTCTATTTTGCCGGTGGATACCTGACAGGACAGTACAATGGAACCGGAGCGCTTGTTTTTATGGGATGGATCTTAGTGATGTATCAGAGGCCGGTCAAGCAACGACTGGGGTCCTCCCGCGCGATGCAGTGGATAAAGGAAAAAACCGGTCGGCTAGGACCCCGCCGGTTTTTGAAATATCTGATCTGGGGTGGGCTGATTGGTCTTCTCTTTGTCCCTTATCCTTACGATACGGGAGGATCGTTCCGGTTTCTTCCGCCGACCCAGACCGAGGTTCGCGCGCTTGTTTCCGGAGAAATTCAACAGGTCTACGTGACAGAAGGCCAATGGGTAAACAAAGACCAGCCGATGGCCCTTCAATCGACGCGCGCGCATCAGAAAGACCTTGATACCGCGCAGGCCAGCCTGGACGAAAAGAAGGCCAAGTTGGCCCTCGTGAAGAGCGGTGCGAAACCCGAACAGGTCGACAAGGCAAAGCAGCAGGTGGAAAGGGCCCGGGTCAAGCTTGAATACGATACAAAGGAAGCCAATCGCCTCAAAGGCCTCTACGAACAGGGGGTCGTTTCAGAGGAGGATTATGATAATGCCGCCAAGATCCAGGACGTGGATCGGGAGCAACTTGATGTGGCCAAGGCGGAGCTTAAATTGGTGATCGCGAGTTTCCGACCGGAAGAGATCGATGCCTTGGAGGCGGACGTGCGACGTCTCCAAACGGAAGTCGAATTCTACAAACAGAACGTGCAGCTGACAAAGATTTTGAGTCCGGTGGGCGGTCAGGTCGTGACTCCTTATCTCTCGAACAAGATCGGGCAGGACCTCAAAGAAGGGAACCTCTTTGCCGTGATTCAGGACGCAAAAACGATTCAGGCCGAGGTACAGGTCCCCGAGGGAGATGTGGGCGAGGTTTCTGTGGGGGCCAAGGTTAAAGTGAAAACTTGGGCTTATCCCAGCAATGTATTCATGGGTTCGGTGTCACTGATTGCCCCGGTGGCTGAGACTCAATCAAGTGGCAATGTGGTACGGGTAATGACCGATATTTCCAATCCGGACCTGCTGCTCAAGCCGGAAATGACGGGTTATGCCAAGATTGAAACCGGATGGAAGCCGGTGGGGGTGGTCCTATCCCGGCTTCTCTACCGCTTCTTCATGGTGGAAGTTTGGTACTGGATCCCCTGAGTAGAAACTCTTACCTGAAATGATATTGGACCTGTGTCTGTTCGTCGTTCACACCCCAAACAGTGACTTGGATCACTGCCGGATCTGGTCCGGAAGATGTTCCATTTGAAACGACAGGGTAGCCCCCGCAAGTCGCAGGGAGGGTGATCGTCCCACTGGTGGCGGATGCTCCGAGGACCTGGCTGTATACTTTACAGGAAGACCCATCCGCCGTTACCAATCCGGTTAGCTCCACATGTCCAATCGGAAAGGAGATCGGAAGGGTCCATTCGACCGTCAATAGGTTGTCAAGGTGCGCGTCGTCCAGGGTATGCCCTCCCAGGTTCGTAATCTGGATCGGCTCCGTCGTTGTCGCATCGAGGGTATCGTTGTAGAACAGTAGTGGGCCTGCAGCGGTAGTAGTGAGAGTAAATGCCGTAGAAGTCCCGAGGGGAGGAATTTGGGTAAGAACAGGAACGTTCGTAAATACATCTTTTGGGACAGAAGTTATCGAATCCACGAGTACGGTCGACCATTGTGTCAGCTGATAATCGGTGGCGCCCACAGTTGCCTTGACATCGGCTAGAGTTCCCGTCGGCGCAGTGACCTGCACCTGAAAATTCTGGGTGACTCCATCGGTCAAATCCCCCGACATGGTATTAACCGTTATCCCTTGTGCGCCGACGCTTGCGCTCTGTTGATTTCCGTAAATGAGCCAGGAGCCGTTGTGCAACTTGAAGTAAAGGCCGCCACCGCCTTTATTTACCATCCGCAGCAGGGTGTCCCCGTTTTGGGTCCATGAGAAAATGGGTACAACCTGAATGACATTGCTATTACCATCGAATGAAACGATCCGGTAGACCGAAAAGGATTTGAGATTGGCCGCCACACCTTGCAGAAGTGTCGCAAGCGAAGCCGCTCCGACGTCATTTCCGAACCCATCCTGCATATAGCCGTCATCAAAATATTCAGCAAGATTAGCCGCGAGATCGATGAGATTATTTGAAGAATTAGCGGTGGCCACAACATTCGAAAGAGCGACGTTCACTCCGTTTAATGCCGTTTGAAGCGAGGCCGTAGTGGGAATCACAAAAGAGGTTCTTGTGCTATTATGCACCTGACCGGCCGTGGTGGCCGTGACGGAATCGGTGGTGACGGAAACAGCGCTGGTTGACGGATCCCAAGATAGAGTGGATATTTGGTTTGTATTCGAATCCTGATAAATCGTCACCGTATCGGTGTTCGGATCGATCTGAGTGAGCTTGAGGACGCCATCAAAGCCGGGATCGTTCGTGTCAAAGGGAGTGGTGATGAAATCAAACGATTTGGGAGCCAGACCTTGTTTCGTAATCCAAATCTGAAGAATGTGATTTGTAATCCTGGAAAGGGTCGAAACCTCGATCGCGGATGGAACCGGGGTGGTGCTTCCCATCGTCGCAAAGGCGTCCTCAACATCAAGTCCTTTGAGCTTGTACCATATGCCGATCATCAAATTCGTATAGGGATGAATATTCACATTCCCCGTTTGTTGCAATCCAAAACTGAAGAGGGATGCTCCGGAGGCCGGATCGACCTTCAACAGAAACGGGGGAGTCATTCCGGTGACATCGATGCTGTATTTGCCGTTGTCGTCGGTTGTTCCTGTCTTCGATTGCCCGCTTGGATCCTTGATCGTCACCACTGCATCGGGTATGGGTGCCCCCGTTGCGGCCGTTCCGGAGATTGTGGGCCCGGGAGGCGGAGGGGTGACGGGTGGGGTGCCGACGGTGCCGCTGACGAGTGAGGATGGAGAAGAACCGCCATTTTTCCCGCAACCCTGAGTCATGAAAGCGAGCGAAACCACGCCTATCACGATAAAAGTAACTTTGAGAGCATTGATATTCATCGCCGTTCTTCCCAAGCCGACTATATTTTTCCCTCGATAAAGGGGACCTCGAAAACCTTCGGGTGCATGATCGGCCCGTGTCCGAAATAGCCGTCCTCGCCGAACAGCTCCCCGTGGTCGGAGGTAATGATGATATGAGTTCCCGGAGGACATTTCTTGAAGAGTCGCTCCATCAGACGGTCCACTTCTTCGATGGCCGCGATCTGCCGGGCGCGGAAGAGGTCCAGATGTTTCTTCTCGAAATAGTAACCCGTCAGGTCGGGCGTGTCCGGCCGGTGTCCAAAAACATCTTCACCGGATCGTTTGAAGATACCCGCCTCCCCGTGAAGGGGCGGCATCTCCCCGGGGGGAATGCCGTAGGGATAATGCGCTTCGCCCAGGTTCAACAGGTAAAATCCGGGACCCGCATCAAACGACACGTCGTCGATCATCGACTCGAATTCGTTGTACCGGTCCATCAGCCGGTAGGAGTCGAACGAGGCATTCAGGACGGTCATCGGGTTGATGATCGGCATCGAAACCCGGGCATGGGTTTTATACCCTTTGGATTTTAAAAACTGGGGAAGCCAGAAGCCCGGAACGAAATCCCGCATGGCAAGGTTTGAAATTCCCAGCCGGTCTCCCCACTTCAGATAATCCTTTTTGTAGACCTCCGAGGCAAACACCCCCACCGGACTGACGTGCGGCGTCATCCCCATCAGATAGACGAAATGGGACGGGGAGGTCCACCCCGCATAGCTGTATCGCCGCTCCAGCCGGCCCAGATTCCGCATGGTCGGGGTTGCGGCCGACTCAAAGGAATCGTAACGGGCGCTGTCGATGATCAGGTAGACCAGATTATTCATAAACAACCTTGTTTACATGTACCCCAACTCGCGGAGGCGTTCCATGATTCCTTCCTTGTCCTGCCGTCGGCCTCCCCGCTCGGTGGTATTCTCCAAGTCCTGCTCCCAGGCCGGAAGATCGCTCGATCGGGTGGTCGTGTCCTTCGTCCCGAGCGAGCGGAAGCCCAACGCATAGAGGGGATTCACCGGAATTTTGTGGCCGTGGATCAGGTCCCAGATATCCCGCTCCCGGAAGTGGAGGATCGGGTGGATCCGACTGTGATCCGGGCCGATCCTTGGGCTGAAATAGGTTTCGTTGGCCCGTGCAGACTGCTCGTCCCATCGAACGCCCGTGTAGACGGCCGCGATCCGGTTGGACTCGATGAAAAGATTCATGGCCACCGTTTTCATGAGATGGTTGCCGACGTAGGACTCCGGCTCCCAGACAAAGCTCTCTTCGACAAAGTTCAGTTTCTTGATCTCCTCCCGGTTTCGCGGACTTAAGTCCGCGACGCGGACCACGTCGCCCGGCTTCCGGACCAGCCGCATCACGTCGTCGTTCTTTACTTCATGAATCTTCAGCGACCACTCCCGCTCCATCCGGTCCTTGAAGGACATGACCTCGTCAAAAACGCAGCCTTCGTTGATGAACATGAGGTCCGGAACACGGCAGTTGCGCTCGCGGCAGACCTCCCGGATCAGCCAGAGCATCACGGTGCTATCCTTGCCGCCGGTCCAGGCGACGACGACCCGATCCAGGCCGAACCGGTCGATCGCCTCCCGGACAACCTTTTTTCCCAATTCGACCTTCTCGTTCAAATTAAGACTTAGATAAGTTGACTTTTCGGGTGTGTTTTGCATTGGACTCTCTCCTGATTGCTGGCGTGATGACCGAAATCTCCCAACTTCAGATACGATGAGTGATCAATTTACCGAATGAACCGTCGGAATTCAATCCCCCTAAATGAGGGGAAAAAACAGGAAGTATGCCTCCTAAGAGTTGGATAGACAGCCCTTATTCAGATTCCGGGGACGGGCCGGGACCGGTTGTTTTAGATTGGTAGTTCCGGGCGGATTTCAAGCGCGGGGGAAGAGTTCAGGCGGGTTCACTAAAAAATGGCCCGGGCCAGTTTCTCGCGGAATTCCTCGGCCAGGGGACTGCGGGGATCGATCAGTTCGAAAATCTGGAGCATCCTTTTGCGCGCGCCGTCGTCCTTGAAGCGCCGATCCCGTTTCACGATCGCCAGCCATTCCTCGAGGGCTTCACGATACTGTTCCTTCGCGGCATAAAGGGAAGCCAGTCGATCCCGGGCTTCGAGATCGTCCGGGTCGGCCTGAAGTTTTCTCTGAAGCTCCGGAATCGTCAGACCTCCGGCCTGCGCGCGGCCGAGGTCCAGACGGGTTTTCAGCATCCGGATCTCATCGTTCATCTGGAGGTGTCCCGGCATTTTTTGATAGGCCTCCTCCGCCTCCGGCCATCGCTCAAGACGGACGAGTACACCCATTTGGCCGATGAGGGAGACCGGGTGATTCGGGTCCAACCGAAGGGCCTCCCGAAAACGCTCCAGGGCTTCGTCCCATCGCTGTTTGAGTTCAAGTTCCCCCGCCTCCCGGGCCAGTTTATCCGTCTCTTTGGGGAGCATTTCCTCGACAAACTCCCGGATCGCCTGCTGGGGCAAGGCCCCCATGAATCCGTTGGCGAGCTTGCCGTCGATGAAGGCCAGCACGGTTGGGATGCTTTGAATGCCGTATCGAAGGGCGAGATTTGGATTTTCATCGCTGTTGACCTTGGCCAGGAGAATCTCCCCATGGCGCTCTTCGACCGCTTTTTCCAACAACGGTCCGAGCACCCGACAAGGTCCGCACCAGGAGGCCCAGAAATCGACCAGAACCGGCGTGGTCCTTGATCGTTCAAGCACCTGCTTCTCAAAATCCTGTTCGCTTGCTTCGAAAACCCAACGATCCGTCATGAGGATCATCTCCCTTGCAGAACGCCGCTTTACGATTCGTCTTTGCATCTCAAACACAATCAATGATAACATAAACCCGGTGCAATGAGTAGATTGGCATAGGCGGGCCCATATTGATATAAAAGGAAGTCAGGGATGGCCAAGGACATGTCAGAGCATCCTGTGCGGATTCGAGTGGACTCCGTGACCCTGCAGGGCGTGCTTGCAATCCCTTCCGGGGCGCCGGGGCTTGTGTTGTTCGCCCACGGGAGCGGCAGCAGCCGGCACAGCCCGCGGAACAATTATGTCGCGGCGGTGCTTCGTCAAGCCGGAATCGGAACGCTGTTGTTTGATCTTCTCACGGAGGAGGAGGATTCCGTTTACAAAACCCGTTTCGATATTCATCTGCTTACGGATCGTTTGACGGCCGCCACAAAATGGCTGACCGCCCGGCCGGAAACGATGAAGCTCAAGATCGGCTATTTCGGGGCCAGCACGGGGGCTGCGGCCGCGCTCGAGGCGGCGGCCGTCCTGGGCCCGACGATCCGGGCGGTCGTGTCGAGGGGAGGGCGTCCCGATCTGGCCGGACCGGTCCTTTATCGCGTGAAGGCGCCGACCCTGCTGATCGTCGGGGGCCATGACGATGCGGTCGTCAAACTGAATCAACACGCCTATGATCGCCTCAAGACGGAGAAAGATTTGGTCATCGTTCCGGGCGCGACCCATCTCTTTGAAGAGCCGGGCGCCCTGGAGGAAGTGGCCCGCCTGGCGGCGGATTGGTTCATGCGGCATCTCGGTACAAAGTCGGCCTAAGCCTCCAATGGCTCGCCATCGGTGGCCCGCTCCTTCCAAAATATCCCGGCCGGTAACTCCTCCTTCAGCGACAATGGACAGACCCCCGTTTGGAATGAAAAAAACATACCCAAAAGCCACTTTCGTGTAGTTGACATTTTGTATACCATAATACTATAATCTTGCAGACCGTTTACCTCCCTCATTCGTCATAGAGGATTTTTTCGAGGCTGGACACCGATCCCGGGGGTGATGTCATTTCATGAAATCTCCGAAGATAGAACTGTTCCATGCGCCTCCGTGAGAGGACAGACGTGCCATCCGCGGCCATTGGGGGAATGGACCCATTCTGATAGCCCTCTTCCGAGCGAATCCCCGGATGAGGGCTGTTGTGTTCCTAATCAATGCATTGGATCGCTTTCATGAACAAATACATGGAAAAACAGGCAGTCCGGGGGATTCTTTTTTTCTCCCTGATGGCTTTCTCCGCCTGTGGCGGAAACAGCGGGGGTGGGGGAGGATCGACGGCCGTGAACCCACCCTCATCATCCCCGAGTGCGGACTTGGTCCTTTCGGCCCTATCGAGCACCGTCACGGCCATCGCACCCGGTGAAAATTTCACCGTGTCAAACACTGTTAAAAACCAAGGAAGCGCCTCGGCGGGCTCCTTCGCCATCGGGTTCCACCTTTCCACGAACGCTGTGTTCGGCGATGGAGATGACATCGCCTTTTCCGCCACCCGATCGGTGACCTCGTTAAATACGGGAGAAAGCAGCGCCGACTCGACCAAACTCACCGTTCCTTCCAAAACTCCCGCCGGGAGCTACCTTTTGTGTGCGATGGCCGATTATAAATTCAAAGTGGCCGAGTCAGATAAGGCCAACAACACAGGATGCCTCTTCACCCGAACCATTCAGGTTAAATCTTCCTTCGTGTCTTCACAGGGGCCAAATCAGGAAAACGGTTTTGGATATTTCGTCAAAAAAATCAGCGACCATCTGGGGAATATCAATAACCCGAGACAGGACGGGATATCGGACTTTATTGTTAGTCAGGTAGATGGAAACGGAGATGGAGCCGCTTATGTTTATTCGGGCAAGGATGGGTCTCCGATTTTCCATATTAATGGAACCGGATGGGGCTACGCGGTGGACGCGGGAGACCTCGATGGGGATGGGATCCCCGACCTGCTCATCGGAGATAATACGGTGGGCGCGGCCCAGGCCTATTCCGGATCGAACGGCTCGGCCATGTCCGGGTTGACGTTCCCCGCTGATGAAAAAAACGACGGCTTTGGAGTGTCCGTCGAGTCCGTCGGGGATATCAACGAAGACGGAATTCCCGACCTGATGGTCGGCGCGAACATCGGAAACTACGTTGTCCTTTATTCGGGAAAGGACGGAACACGAATCAAGCGCATTGACAGTCCGGACGGTAGCGGGGATTTCGGGATGTCGGTTTCAGGGGCCGGGGATCTTAACGGGGATGGTGTGCCCGATTTTATCGTGGGGGCTCCAAGCGCCAGTCCCGATAGCAAGGATGGGGCGGGCAGCGCCTTTGTCTTCTCGGGACAAAAGGATATAAATGGCAATTTCCCGCTCCTCTATCGTCTGGACGGCGGGAACGCGGGAGATCATTTCGGGGGGTGCTGTGGCGCGATCGAGGCGGTGGGAGACATCAACGGGGACGGGAAGCCCGACCTTGCGATTGCGGCCTATACCGCATCTCCAAACGGAATTCCCTCTGCGGGATCCATCTATCTCTATGACGGGGCCACCGGATCACCCCTTCAACGTCCTGATGGTTTCGGCCCGTTGCGATTTGACGGGGATGTCCCCGGGGGTCGCCTCGGCGGTTCTTTGACGGGATCCGGCTGGATGGCCAAGATGGGGGACCTAAACGGTGACGGCCATCCGGATTTTATGGCCGGGGAATCGGGAGCCATCGTCAACCATCAGGCCTGCGCCGGACGAGTCCTGATCTTCTCCGGGTACGACGCCACCGTCCTTTCCGGAATCGACAATCCGTTCGTCGACAACGTTCATTACTTTGGAACCGCCGGGGCCAACCTTGGGGATCTCAACGGCGATGGATTGATCGATGTTCTCATCTCGGCGGGAGAGCTTGGAAACGGAGAGCCGGGGATTATTTATCGGATGAGTTTAAGTAGTTTTGCGAATATTCAGGTGACGGGTCCGCCGGATCTGATCATCACGAACGTGGCCTTTACTTCGCAAAAGGTCAATCCGGGGGACACGGTGTCGGTGACCGATACGGAGTGGAACCAGGGTGAATCCTTGGCGGAAAGCTTCAGGATTTCCTATCGCCTTTCAACCAACGGGACCTATGGGGATTCCGACGACATTTCATTTGGAGCGACGCGATCTGTGAGCTCCCTGGGAGCCGGAGCGGGCGGCACATCCTCCATCGAGCTGAGCGTGCCTTCCAATACGCCTCTTGGGGATTATTATATCTGTGCGAAGGTCGACAGCGGAAATACGGTGAACGAATCGGATGACACCAACAACACGCGCTGTTCCGCCTCCACGATCCGGGTGACCCGTCCGGATCTGCTCATGACCGACGTGGCGCCGGATGTCACGACGGTCAATGCGGGGGGGACGCTTTCGGTCACGAACACGGTGGAAAACCAGGGAACGGTTTCAACCGGAATTTTTACCATTGCGTTCCATCTGTCGGCCAACACGAATTTTGGAGACGGAGATGATGTTGCATTTACCCTGACCCGATCCGTGGGTCCTTTGGGGGCCGGCAGTGGCAACACGGCTTCAAACACTTTGACTGTTCCCTCCACGACCCCGCCGGGAGATTACTATGTCTGTGGGATGGCCGATAACGGCAAAGCCGTGGTCGAGTTGGATGAAACGAACAATACATTGTGCGGCGACACGACGATCGCGATTGCGCCTTGACAGGCTCAGCTGATGTAAGCAAGGGCGGGTCTTCTCGTTTCCGGGATTCCAGTGTGTTAGCTCGTTGAGATATTCTCGGTGAGGTCGGTCTTCTGGATGGAAAGCATCGGCCCCGCGGCCATCCGGTTGGCGATCATGCACTGGAGCATCTCGAGCTCGTCCGGATCGAACCACGTCACGCCGCACGAGCTGCACCGGTCGATCTGGACCGGGTAGGCGAGTGTGAAAAACGTCCTCATCATCGGATGGCTGCATTTCGGACAATTGCGCAGCGGGATCGCTTTTCCGGTGCTCTTTTCCAAATGCGGTCCGATTCCTCGAAACTCGCTTTCCTGAATCAACGCTTTGGACAGCGACTTGATCCTGTCGGTCGACGGGCCGTCGGTCCGCGCGAGGATCCTCGGGATCCGGTCGTTTTCGACCAGCGCGCCGCCGCAGAAGTGGCATTGGTCGATTTGCGTTCTTTCATAGGGGATTTCGATCAACGGCTGACGGCAGGAGGGGCAGGAGAACCGGCTGACCGGGCACGCCTGCTCGGCCAGGCGTTTCGCGAAGATCGCCGGGTCGATCTGCGGCATTTTCCAGGCCCGATCGATCGCCGGCCCTCCGTCGTTGATCCAGGTGAGCGGGGAAATCCAGGGAAGCGCGCAAAGCTCCGCCAGGGTATAGGGCCCCTGCCACTGGTGCTGAGGATCCAAGGCATGGAAGAGCGCTTCGGAGGGTTTCGTTGCGTCCGTCGGGCCGGCGGGCGCGGCTTTCGCCATCCGATCGGATAGAGTCGCATGGGCCATCTTCAGGAGGACAGCGATTCGTTTTTGAATCGGAGGATGGGTGGACATCAGGTCGGCCCATCGGCCCTCCGCTTCGTCCAGGTCCTTTGGGACGGGATTCACGATGCAAAGCATCTCAAGGCCGTTGCCGATGAATCCGGTTCCTCTCCAGTTCCGCGACAATAATTGAAGGACCTCGGCCAGGGCCAGGGGGTTGCGGGTCATGTGAACCGCTCCGGCGTCGGCCCGATACTCGCGTTCCCGGGAGATGAGCATGTTGAAGATCTGGCTGAGTTTCAGCAGCCCCCAGGCCAGGAACAACAAGGGCGACAGGCGGGTCGACGTGGTCATGGTTCTCGAGGCCTTTTCAAACGCGGAGGACGGCAGTCCGAACAGGCTCGCGGCCACCGTCGTCTCCAGGCAATCGCCCGAAAGGATGTGATAGGCCTCATGGGCCATGACCGCCTCCAGCTGCGGCCGCGTGAGTCTCGAGAGCAGGCCTTCGGTGATCGCGATCGTGGCATTTCCCCGCAGGTCCACCGCGGCGAGGGCGTTCATCGCGAGCGTGGGAAGCACACGGCACTGGATCGTTCTCCGGTTTCCGGTGACGACCTGGATCTCCTGCAGGATATTCAACAGTTGTTTATGTATTCCGTCCTTTGGATCGGGTTCGAGCGCGCCGAGATTGTTCCGGATAAATTCCGACACCCCGATGGTTGAAAAACAAAAGTGAATCGAGGCCGCCGCTAGCGAGGCCGCAAAAATGAGAAGGAGCATGCGCGGGTTGAGCAGGGCGTGATACGGTATAAAGACCTTCGGGGCCGCCGCGAGGGCGAGCGTCGCCAGTACGGCGAAGTAAAGAAGAAGGAGGACGACAAAAAAGATCCAGATCCTCCGGGTCTTCTGCTCCTCGATCTCGATGAATGTGAACGGCAAGGTCTAGCGCGTCCGAAGGCTCAGATCGGCCGTGGGCACGACGCGGTCGGCCTGCTCCGCCCCGAAATATTCCTCCGGGTTGAACCCTCCGAACATGTTGACGAAGAAGTTGTTCGGAAAGACCTGTTGTTTGGTCCGGTAGGATGCGACCAGGTCGTTGTAAAACTGCCGTGCGAAGCCGATTCGGTTCTCGGTGGAGGTCAACTCCTCCTGCAACTGCATGATGTTTTCGTTCGATTTGAGCTGGGGATAGTTTTCCATTACGGCAAATAGTTTTCCGAGGGCCTGGGTCAGCATGTTTTCGGACGCGGCCTTATCTTGTAAGCCGGTGGCCGAGACGGCCTTCGCCCGGGCGGAGATCACCTTTTCAAGGGTGTCCTGTTCAAATTCCATCGCCCCCTTTACGGTGGAGACCAGATTCGGGATGAGGTCATGCCTTCTCTTGAGCTGGACATCGATCTGCTTCCAGGCGTTCTGGACCTGGTTTCGAAGCGACACCAATCCGTTGAATAGGATAACCATCCATAAAAACATGAAAACGACGATACCCAGTAGGATCCAGCCGGCCATAATCGCCCTCCTTTATTTATTATCATAGGGGCTTGCGTCGCCCCCTCCGTCCAATCTTTCAGGTTCCCTGGTTTTTACATTTACAATTTACTATTCTCGATTTACCAAAATTCCCCGCAAAGGATGTAAATTGAAAATGGAAAATAGGGAAAATCCCCCCGGCGGGGAATTTTCAGCCTCCCCCTCTCGCTCACGTTGTTGGCTGGGGGACTCATCCATTGGGGCCCACGTCGAGCCTTTGTCGGATTCTTTTTTATTGTAGCAGACGGGTTGGAAATTTAAGGGGAGGGAGGCAAAGTAAGGTATTTAAAGGCCCGTTCGGCCGCTTCGTTTCCCTGGCGGATGCAGTCCGGGACGCCCACCCCCCGGTAGGCCGCGCCGGCGAGAAACAGGCCCGGGTATCGGGTCAGGCGGTCGTCGATCTCGGCCAGGCGATCAAGGTGGCCGACCGGATATTGGGGGTTGGCCTTATCCCATCGGTAGATACGGCTTAGTATCGGTTCCTCCGTGACGCCCATGATTTCGCGAAGATCCTCCCGCACACGGTCCGCCAACTCCATCTCGGGAAGGCTCACGATGTTTTCCCTCCCGGCCCCTCCCACGAAGCTTCGGAGCAAAACCCGATCGGCCGGCGCGCGGTGCGGAAATTTGGAGGAGGTCCAGGTGCAGGCCATGATGCTTCGCCCCTCGCGCCGGGGCGCGACGAAGCCGAAGCCGTTCAGGGGGTGCCGAAATGAGTCTTTGCGATAGGCGAATGAGACGGTGGCCGTCGAGACGTATGGGATTTCGCGGAGCGTCCGGACCAATGTGGCATCCGTTTCGGAAAGGAGGTCGGCCGTTACGTAGGCCGGGGAGGTCGAAATCACGGCATCCGCCGTCAGCGCCGTACCGTCTTTCAATCGCACCTGATAGGTCGAAAGGCCGGACTTCCAATGGATCCGCTCCGCTTCCTTCCCGATCGTCAAGGTCTCCCGATCCAATTTTGAAACGATGGCCTCGACCAGTTCCGCGAGACCCCCTTTGAGCGTCATGAACATCGTGGGCGGCGGTTCCTTGCCGGACGGTGCGGGCTTGGCCCGCTCGCGGCGTCGGGCAAGCATGCCGCGGATCAGGCTTCCGTATTTTTCCTCCAGCTCAAGGAATTGCGGGAACGTGGCGGCCAGACTCATTTGCTCGGCGTCTCCGGCGTAAATTCCGGCCAGAAGCGGCTCGGCCAGCCGTTCCACCGCTTCCCGTCCCAGCCGTCGCCGGACGAAGCCGGCCAGACTTTCGTCTTCACGGTTTTTTTTCCGGGGAATGATCCAGTCCAGCCCCATCCGTAATTTTCCGAGCGGGGAGAAGAGCGGGGTCGATAAAAATGGCCCGATGCGGGTCGGGACCAGGAGCATGACCCCTTCCGGCATGTTCACGAGCCGGCCGTTATGAAGGATATACGTGGCGGTCTGGTCGCGATTGGTCCCCTCCAGACGGTCGGCCAGTCCGAGTTGACGGCAGAGTTCCAGCGCCCAGGGTTTCTGGGAAATAAAGGAATCCGGTCCGCCCTCGATCACAAAACCGTCTTCGGTGTCGGTCAGGATCTTTCCGCCCAGTCGGGGCTGGCCTTCGATGAGGGTGAAGGAAATCGGCGCCCGATTTTTGCGCGACAGTTCCTGGAGGGAATAGGCCGCGGCCAGGCCGGTGATCCCGCCGCCGATGATGATGACTTTTTTTTGCGTGGATGACATTGTTACATTACCATAAGCGGGTCTGTTCGGCGGCAGCTCGGGTCGGCGGTTGGTGTTTGGCACCAAGCCCGGACGGCGACTCGGCTTTTGTTTGGGCTCCCGGCTTGGTGAAGGACGCGGCCCGTTCGGGTCAATTTTCCGCAAAGCCTCTTCGGAAAATTGAGCGGCCGAACCGTAGCCGGGTCAAACAAAAGCCGCCGGAGCCGAAGGGCTGGGTGACAAACATCAACCGCAACCTTGTCGCTAAAGATTCTCCAGGACGACGGCCGCGAGGGTTTCGATGAAGGCCGGCGAGGCGTTGAGCGATTCGGCCCGCTCCAATTGGATTCCCTTCGATCGACATTGTTCGCGGTACATCACATCCACGTCGTAGAGCGTTTCCATGTGATCCGAGATGAACCCGATCGGGGCCATCAAGAGATGACGATGGCCCTGCGCGTGAAGCTCGTTGATGACATCCGCCGCGTCCGGGCCGAGCCAAGGCTCCGGCGTTCGGCCCTTGCTCTGATAAGCGAATCGCCACGCGTACGGGCCGATCTTTTTCATCACCAGCCCGATCGTTTCATGGAGCTCCTGCGGATAGGGATCCTTCTCGGCCAATATTCGCTCCGGCAGGCTGTGGGCCGAAAAAAGGACCGGGACTTTTTCCCGAATATCCGCCGGAAATCGCTCCAGGGCTCGCCCGATCTTTTCGGCGATCGCCTCGATCAGCCTGGGATGATCGTTCCAACTTTCGATCCGTCGGATGTTAAACCGCCCGCCGGTCGCTCCGCTCAAGGCGGACACGGCCTCATCTAATTTCTGATAGTACGCCCCCACGCTCAAATTCGAATAGTAGGGCGTCAGGCAGAGCGCGACCATCTCCCGAATTCCGTCGGCTGCCATCACCGCCACGGAATCCTTAATATAAGGATGCCAGTGGCGCATCCCGATATAGGTTTT
Source organism: Nitrospiria bacterium (assembly GCA_035498035.1). NCBI lineage: Bacteria > Pseudomonadati > Nitrospirota > Nitrospiria > Nitrospiria bacterium. The sequence continues at coordinate 26,614 of DATKAN010000065.1, read as the reverse complement.
GAATCGGGTCTGACCCTGGTTGAGCCTCTTCTCCAACGCGGCCGCCTGCTGCATCGTGATCTCCAGGAGAGGGGATCTTCCCCCCATGAGTTGATAGCGGTGTTTCACCACCTCCACCAATTGCGGGCTGGTGGGCCGTCCGCCGCGAATGTCATACAAGTAGGGCTCGATCTCATCCAGTGATCCGGCCGCCCCATAGGCCATTAATAAAACGCCGATTTTCTCGTCCATTTCCGGTTTTTCTCCGGGAAAAAGTTAGTATCCGGTAGGATACACGGATGGTCCATTTTAATCAACGGTTCTTCGATGGTCCGCCGAAGGAGGCCGGGGTTAAAATTGATGTCCCATTAACGAATTCTTGAGGGAGAATTAACAATCGTTCGTTAAAGTGGTCGAATCAACGTCTCAACCGAGGAGGTCAAGGCCATGAAACGACATTCACTCATGAAATGGGCCAAGCTGGGCTTGGCGCTTTTGGCGGCGGTCGGTCTCTGCGAAGCCGTCCAGGCTGACACCGGCCGCCACGAATCCGGAACCACCACCCCCATCAAACACGTGGTGGTCATCTTCCAGGAAAATGTTTCCTTCGATCATTACTTCGCCACCTACCCCAACGCGGCGAACACGGATGGGTCGACTTTTACGCCCAAGGCCGGAACGCCGACCGTGAACGGGCTGAATGAATCGCTGCTCGCGCCGAACAACCCGAACTCGGTGCAGCCCTTTCGCCTTTCGCACGACCAGGCCGAGACCTGCGATCAGGATCACGGCTACACGGACGAGCAGAAGGCGTTCGACAACGGCCTGATGGACAAATTCGTCGAGACGGTCGGGCGCGGCGCCGGCACCTGCGTCGACTATGGCTACGGGAAAGGGCTGGTCATGGGCTATTATGACGGCAATTCCGTGACCGCGCTTTGGAACTACGCCCAAAATTTCGCGATGAGCGACAACTCCTACGACACCGGGTTCGGGCCCTCCACGCCGGGGGCGCTCAACCTGGTCTCGGGTCAGACGCACGGCTACGCCACCACGAGCAGCGCGGTCACCGCGAACAACACCGTGATCGGCGATCCGCAACCGACCGGCGACATCTGCGACAACCGCGACAACACGACCTCGACCGATCCGAACAACAGGAACGTCGGCGATCTGTTGAATGCGAAGGGGATCACGTGGGGCTGGTTCGAGGGAGGTTTCGCCGACTGCAACGCGTCGCACACCAATGTCGGCAACCAGACCAGCAAGGACTACATCCCGCACCACGAGCCTTTCCAATACTACGCATCGACGGCGAATCTGCAGCATCTGCCGCCGACCTCGGTTTACAAGATCGGAAGGACCGATCAGGCGAACCATCAGTACGACCTGACGGACTTCTGGGACGCGGTCGACGCGCATAACATGCCCGCGGTCAGTTTTCTGAAAGCGGCCGCCTACCAGGACGGTCATGCCGGCTACTCGGATCCACTCGACGAGCAGCAGTTCATCGTGGGCACGATCAACCGGCTTGAGAAGACCGAGTACTGGGACGACACCGCGGTCATCATCCTCTATGACGACTCGGACGGCTGGTACGACCATCAGATGAGCCCGATCGTAAATCAATCCGACGACAGCGCGCACGACGCGTTGCGAGGGACGGACTGCGGAACGAACGAGAATGTCGTGTCGGGCGGCTATCCGGATCGTTGCGGCTACGGCCCGCGCCAGCCGCTGCTTGTGGTCTCGCCGTTCGCAAAGCCGAACTTCGTCGACCACACGATCACCGATCAAACCTCGGTCCTCCGCTTTATCGAGGACAACTGGCAGACCGGCCGGATCGGAAACGGCTCGCTCGACGAGAAAGCCGGCTCCTTGTTCAACATGTTCGATTTCGAAAGCGGTCAAACGGCGAAACCGCTGTTTCTGGATCCGACCACCGGTCAGCCCGTCCACGGCCATCGGAATTTCTAAACGCGCGCCTCATCCATACCTTCCTCCCGCGGGCTCTGACGGATCGTCAGGGCCCGCGTGCGTTTCTATTATAGGGGCTTGCGTCGCCCCCTCCATCCGCCTAAGGCGGATGGAGCCTCCCCCTCTCGCTCGTCTTGCTCGCTGAAAATTACTTTTAATTGGGGCCTGCGTCGCGACGATTATCTGTGGGGGCCCGTGCGGCCAAACATGAAACCGGTCTTCCGATGCCCCCCATTGATCCTTTTCCGATCTTAGTAGGCCCAGTAGGGGCCGGTGCCGAGGCCGGAAATCCGGTTTTCAACTCCGATATAAACCTTACGCCCGAAGAAGAACGGAAGCCCCCAGTCGAATAAATCCGGGGTCGGTCCGACCGGTCCTCCAATATCAGCGGACACATTATTGGAGGAATTTAGCAGGCTGTCGAAGTTGGCAATATTAAATGAAACCGACCCGCTCGGCGAGCCGGAGGCCCCGATGTTGGTGGCGGTAAAGGTTTTGGTGGACGAAGGACAGTACCAGTCCGAATGACAGATTGGAAGAAGGCTGGGGGGGGAGGGGGTGAAAAACAGGCCATTTGAACCGCTGTCGATGAAACCACCGTAATGGAAGCCGTTGAACAGCGTCGTAAAATCCCCGAATTGGTCGACGTCGTACGTATTCACTCCAGAGGGTGTATTGTTGGGCTGGGTTCCGATCCCGAGCACGAGGGCGCCATTGGCGGAAAAGGCCCCGCTCGATGGAAGACTCGGAAGCTCTACGACGACGCCGTTGTTATCGTGCGGCAGAAGGGCCACGGGGTTCTGGACCTGGTTGTTAACGGCCACCGTGGTTTCAACGCAACCCGATCCGCAGGAGTAATATTGCCCAAGACCTGTACTGCTCGCGCATGCCGAACCGCAGTCTTGTAGATAGAAGCCGACCCCCAGGCTGCCGTTGAATCCGCTGGAGCCCGGATCTCGGTTTGGGTTCTGACAGACAGTCTGTCCGGCCGCGAAATTCGAGTCGATCACCTGAATCGGGATCGGCTGAACCGTGGCCTCGTTTCCAAGAATGACGTTGGCCGTTTCAACAGGTCCCCAGTTCAACGAGCCGTCGGCATACTGGACGCATTCCGCGATCGTATCGGTGCCGTTTGTGACCGGGGTCAGGGGAACCTTCAGGACCTGTTTGAACAATCGAAGCCCGATGTCTCCGGTATCCAAAAGGATGCCCTTAATCGTCTGGCAGGCCGAATTGTCGGGGCTGCAAACCGTGACGCTGACGCAGGGCTCGTTAATGTACGGGTTGCTCGAGCAGTTCGAGCCGTTCACGGTGAGGGACAGCGCGTTGTCACCCGTAACGGTAAGGCTCGGGCTGCTTCCCGAAGAGGACCTGGATCCGCCCCCGCAGTCTGCCACAAGGAAAAGAATCAGAAATGGGAAGAGAACTTTATTTGATCTCATCGATGCTCACGCCGGGAGGAATTAAGGCCGGTGCATAGGCGCGTCCCTGAAAGTTTCGCATGTGGCCCCATTTTTCCACAACGACCCGGTCCGTTTTAATCGCGTAATAAGGTCGGCGGCCCGGCTCGCGCGGGGAGCGTCTCAGGGCTTCATGATATTCTCCGGCATAGGAGCCCAGAAGCGGCGTAAGATCGGGATGAACCCGTCCGTTCCAGGCGATACCGAATACGATGCCGGTTGGCGAAACATATTCACGAACCGCGGTCGAATCGGAGCGAATCTCATGAACCGTATAGCCATTGCGGACCGCCGGAGCGCCCCGCACGGCCGAGAGGGCCTTTTCATCCGATGTAATTGAATCGTCCGATTCGCCCAGTGCGGCCTGGACGGGGGATCCGCTCACCCGCATGGTCATCCAAAGGCTTAGGCCGACAAACAGTGCTAAATATCTCAATTTCATCGAAGCGGGACTCCAATGAACTGCTCTATCGGCCTTATATATTAGCATATTAGGTCCCTTGCTTCAAAAAAACGATGGCCATTTTGGAAGTTATTTGGGTCGTTCAAGATCGAAAGGTTCAAAACTCAGAGTTGCTGCAGGAAAGATTGACAAACCGCTGGTAAATGATAGAGTTAAATGGAACATGATTGAGGATAAACGCACCCCTATGCCCTTGGAATCCAAACGCCTTCTACTGGTGGAGGACAGCCCCTACCAGTCCGAGGTGATCCTTCGGGTTTTTCAAAGGAAAGATCCCGGATTGAAAATCACGACCGTGGGAAACGGTGAGGCCTGCCTGGGGGTCTTGGACCGGGAATCGTTTGATGCCGTCGTATTGGATTTCAGCCTTCCCAAAATGACGGGGCTCGAAGTTCTTCGTCAATTACGGGAGAAAGGCATCTCCCTCCCCGTAATCATGATCGCAGGACAGGGCGACGAGTCCTTTGCGGTGGAGGCCATGAAAGTCGGCGCCGCCGATTATATTATCAAAACCAAAAATTACTTTGAGGCCTTGCCGGCGGCGGTCGAGGACGCGGTTCGAAAGCATCGGCTGGAGGCGAATATGCAGGCGGCCTCCCTGAAGACCCGCCGTCTCTATGAGATTTCGCTCTCCATCATGAAGGAACGAAGAATCGAGGTGTTGGCCCAGCGGCTGACTTCGGGGGCCAAGCGCCTGTTTCAGACCCAAGGGGCGGTCCTTTTGCTGATCCATCCGGGGACGAGCGAAATCCACCACGCCTTTTCGGACGGGATCGACCTTCAAATCGTTCTCTCCCCGGGGGCGGTTTCCACGGCGGGCGTTTTCGGTCTGGCCTATATCGAGAAAAAGCCGATGGTGATCGAGGCGGTGGACAAACATCCCATTTGGGCCTCCACGCCGACTCACCAACCGCCGCTGCGGCAGATCCTATCGGTTCCGCTCATCCAATCCGGGGATCGCATCGGAGGCGTTTTGACCGTGGGGAACAAACGGAGCGGCGAACCGTTTTCTTCGGAGGACGTGGATATCCTGTTGACCCTTTCGGTGCACGCGGCCGTGGCGATCGATAACGCGCGTTTCGTGATCGAAATGGAAAGGCAGGCCTCCACCGACGGGTTGACGGGGTGCCTCAACCACCGCGAGCTTCAGGGGCATCTGGATCAGGAGGTGGAACGGGCCACCCGCTACAATAAGGAATTTTCATTCCTGATGATCGACGTGGATCACTTCAAATACGTCAACGACGTCCACGGCCACCCCGTCGGGGACATCATGCTGAGAAACCTGGTCGGCGTCATCCAGGGCCTCATCCGGCCGGCCGATCTCCTCGCGCGTTATGGCGGGGAGGAATTCTCGGTCATCCTCCCGGAGACGAATCGGGACGGCGCCAAAATGGTGGCCGAGCGGATCCGCCGGACCATTACCGAGACCCCGTTCTCGACCCCGGAGGGTCAGACGGTTCATCTATCGGTCAGCATCGGGATCGCATCCTTTCCGCTGGACGCGAACACGCGGTCGAGTTTGATCAACGCGGCGGATCAGGCTCTTTTTACGGCGAAAGGGAGCGGACGGAATCAATGTTGCTATTTTAACGAGCCCCCCGTATCGGTGATTCATGCCGAGCGGACCCGCTTGTCCACGTTCCTTCAGGACCCGATGTTGAAGCCTTTGGCGGACCTGGCCGCGGGAATCGAGGCGCGGAACCCCTATTACCGCGACCACAGTCAGAGGGTCCTGCACCTGGGAACTCGAATGGCGGAGGCCTTGAATCTGGGTGAGCAGGAACTCCGAAGCCTGCAATGGGCCAGTCTCTTCCACGATATCGGCATGGCGAGCGTTCCGGAGTCCGTCCTGAACAAATGGGGTCCATTGACGTCGGAGGAACGCAACGCGATCCGCGCCCATCCCCACCTGGCCGAGTTGTTATTCAAGGGATCGGTCCGATTTGAATCCGCGCTGCCCGTGGTGTTGCATCATCACGAACGGTATGATGGACAGGGATATCCCAACGGGTTGCGCGGGGAAGAAATCCCCTTTTTATCGCGCGTCCTCAGCGTCGTCGACACCTACCTGGCCCTGGTCTCGGTCCGTCCCTATCAGCCCCGATTTACCCAAGAGGAAGCCGTCGCGGAGTTGAGGAAGAACGCCGGGACCCAGCTGGATCCGAACATCGTGGAAGTCCTGATCGGTCTCTTGAAAGGGTCGGGCGATCCGGAACCCGGCCCTTAATAGAAGAGGTTGACCGTGGACGCGGGTTCAAACCAAATCCGCCGGCGGTCCGTGGGAAATGGACCGACCGGCGGATCTTTCGGAGAGCCGGGGATCAGCCGGGCTGGGGGGAGAGGGTCAGCGTTCCTCCCGGGAAGGTCCCGCCGGTGTTCGGGATTGTAACGGTCACCCCGCTCGGGCTCAGGGTTAGGCCGGCCGGCACCGCGGGTACGCCGAGGGTATAGGTCCCGGGCGCCAAGTCATCCAGGGTAAAGGGAGCGGTACCGCTTGCGGTGAACATCACCCCCACCGAATTCACGTTTTCGCCGTCGATGGTCGCGCTGACTACTACGGTGGCCGGAAGCGTGAGACCGTCCGGTACGCTCGTGAGCGTTAGATTCCCCGTGGCCGTACCGGCAGTTCCGGTCATCGGAGTCAGGCTCCCGGGTCCCTGGCTTGTGAAGTTGATGGTCCGGGAATCCCCCGCCCCCAACGTGAAATCTTCGCTTGAAACCAGATACATCCTATCGTCATTGGGGGTGTCAATCGTGTATTTTCCCGCGGCCCCGCTATCGGCGCTGTAAGCGATCGGTTGCGGACCGAACGCCCCGAAAAATGGCGCCTCGGTGTTAAGATTGATACGGAAGCTTCCGTCCGCCAGCGCCACGCGTTTGCGTTTGATTTCATACGGCAGACCGTTGATCGTCTGGCGGACGCGGGCGTCGGCGTCCGTGGGGTCGATGGCGCCCGTCACGGTTCCGGTGCTTGCGGATGATGGAAATGGCGTGGGTAGAGCCGCCGTACTCAGGACGGTCGCTTGCTCCGCCGTCACCGGAACCCCCGTCGTGACGACGGTCGAGTGGTTTGGGTCCTCGATCACCACGTCGTACGCGCCGGCGGGATCCTTTGGAACGACCCCCGGAACGAGGAGGCTACTGAGCAGTGGATAGAGTGTGAAGGTTCCGTCCGGCCTGACCCGGGCCTGCTTTCGCACGGATCCGTTGATCTCGGCCTTCACCACCGCCCCTGCGGCGCCGGAATCGACCGCTCCGGTGATCGAGCCGGCATCGATTTTGCGGACCAGCAGCACTTTGGGACGGAGGACATAGGTGTTGTCATTGTTTCGGCTCCTGGCAATCGATTGGCAGGCATCGAAATCGAGGATGAGATCTTCGGTGACTCCCGGATCGATCTCGATCGCCGTGTCGGGACGAAGGGCGATCCCGTTCCGGAAGCCCTCGGGGATATTCAGCGGGGATGATATATTACCGACCACGACATAATTGTTCTCCGAGTTTGAGAGGGTATTGGGCACCAGGTGCAGCCGCACCTGGTTGTAGCGGCCGGCCGGAAGCGGTGCCACGCCCAGCGACTCGGTAAGCCCGTCCTGAAGGGAAAGCAGATTGATATGCAACGGAGCTCCCGGCGGCGTGATGTCGATCCAGCCGGGGTCGTCGGACTTGGCTGTTGCGCTCTGATGGACCCGGACCTTGTCGATGGTCACCCAAACCCCGTCGAAATCGCAGTCGGCCGAGTCCGTGAGAGATACGTTAAGCGCGGTCATTTTGCTTGTTCCGTCCAGGCCAAGCGATCCGCCCCCTCCGCCACAAGCCGAGAGCCCCAACATCATCGACATGAGGGTCCAGCGCCCCAGTGATCTATAAATTGGATAAGACCGGGTTTCCATGTGCTCCTCCTTGAATGATTATGGACAATGCATGGGCCGTGATTTATCGAAAGATAACAATCTGCAAACGCCATGCCATGCTTGGAGACAATCTGGTGAACCTTCGTCGCCAGATATGGGACACCATGCCCTAATATTGGGCGGGGATTCCCTATGATGATTTTTAGGATCACCGAATAGAAAGATCTTTGTTCCAACACCGGTCATCAAGACCACCCGGAGCCGATCACCCCTTTAAAAGACCGAAGTCTCAAAATGGATGTGTTCCATCCGACTCCGGATAAAATAAATGGTCCGCGAGAAAGCCGACGAAGGACCGGTTATGGAATGATGGTATTATTGATCGGAAAGATCGGGAGACAGGGCCAATTGACGGAACCACGGTGTCTTGGAATCATAAAAATGCATCAGGCCATGGCCGACTCAGATCATGGCGAGCCGGGTGACCACATAGAGGGTTCCCATCCCCACGACGGTCATAAAGGTGGTCCACATCACCGGATGGGCATGATGGCTTTCGGGCAAAAGATCGCTTGCGCCGATATAGAGAAAGAACCCGGAAAAAAGCGCGAGAAGCAGTCCGAGCGTTGATTCCTGGATGACAAAGAACAGCGTGGAGAGAATGCCGACAACGGGGGCCGCCGCGTCGACAAACAACCAGCGTAGCGCCCGATCCCGTTCCCCTTTATTTTTTATAATGAAACTGACCGTGTTGATTCCGTCCGAGAAATCATGCGTCAGGACGGCCGCCGCGACGATGACACCCAATCCGGGCGAGACTTTGAACGCAAGACCGATGCCCGCGCCATCCAGAAAGCTGTGGATGGAGAGACTGCCCGCGCCGAGGCTTCCCCGGCGAAGATGGTCCTTCTCTTCATGATGGCCGTGCAACAGCACGGACCGGTCCAGAACCAGGTAGGTCAGAAACCCGACGGCGATTAACGAAGTGATGAAAAACGGGGAATGATTTTTGGTCCCGATCTCAAGCGCCTCGGGCATCAGATCGAAAAAAGCCACGCCGATGATCGCCCCGGCGCTGAAGCCCAGAATGAGATGGAGCCGGTCTTTTAGGCGCAGCGCGAAGAGACCGCCCAAAAGGGTCGAGAAGAAGGTCGCGATTCCGATTAAAATAACCATGGACGTTAAATTTCCGCACCGCTTTTGTCTCGTCCGAAAAAATTAGGGGCTTAGAAGTCCGGAAGTCCTCTCTCTCGATTGAACCGGGTAACAAAATCCAGGAGCTCGGCCCGATCATCCACCGAAATCTCGACGAATTTGATTCCCATTCCGGGATACAGGAATTTCTCGACAAATTTCTTGCGGGTCCACACCACCTTCCCCTGGACGGTGATTGTTTTTTTGGAGGCGGGCAAGGAAAACTCGATTCGGGTGTCCGTCCCGTTTGGGAGGGGGTTGAATTTTTCAATGAAAAGGCCTCCGCCGCCGATGGCGCTGGCCACTCCTTCACAAACCTGGCCGTCGGGGTCCACGTATTTGACGTGCACCCCCATCTCCAGGCGGGGGAATTGCCGCTTGAACCCGTGCGCGGTCGTCCCCACGCGATCCAGGAAGTCCTCCAGCACGACCCGGATGAGAGGTTTTCCCTCCGGATCCTCGACCGTCAGGGACTCCTCTTTTTCATCGATGCTAACGCTGAACCCCCGATAACGCTCGGAGTTCTTGATGGAAATCTTCATCGATTAATACCCTCCTGATGGACGCTCACTTCTTCATCCGCGCGGATGAATCGGAATCCGATCCGTTGGCCCCGATTCAAGGCGCGGCCCCGTGACGGCGCAAGGATGAAGGGATCATCCAATACGACGATAGAATTCGGCGGGATGATGGGAGAAAGTATACTCGAAATCCCTCCAAAGCACAAGGTCCTTGCAGAAACCGGGATACGGAACACCGACGCCTGAAACGACCCGGAAGAATTTTATCCCGATTAAAATATGTTAAAAAGATGGCCATCTATGGTAGAGTATCCCTTTCGATCACGGCCGATGGGGGGAGCGACCGCGCATGGGTCGATTACGAATCCGTGGCATTATTTTCCTGGGGCTGATTCTTCATATTACGGCGGGAACATCCCCGGCGTGGTATGATGAAACCCATCTGGCCATCGCCCGGGCCGCGGGTTATCGGCATTGGTATAACGCCGCCGCCGCCGATCTGACAAAAATAAAGGCCGGCCGCGTTGAGGATAAAAACCATTTTTTCAATAACGACCGCAACGCGGACGTGACGGCGAAAATGGTGCTGGCCCAGGCCGATCGGTATGATCATCCCGAGGATGAAGAAGGTCATTTATACGGCGCGATAATTTCATCATTGAGGGAATTCAGAAGCGCCCGAGCGGCCGGCCAATATGCCGAATACCACATGGCCTTTGCAGTCCACTATATCGGGGATTTGTCCCAGCCCTTCCACAACATTCCGCATGACGAGTTCAACAAAGCCCATCACGCCGCCAATGACGGCGTCGTGGACGGAGAAGTCCTGGACCAAATCGGCCAGATCCAAAAAAGGATGTACGAAATCAGCCTGAGGCCGGGCCATTTTGAGGAAGATCTGGCCCAAGAAATCGCGCGAATCGCCAACCTCTCCCGCCGTCTGGGCCTGAGGCTCAAGGCGGAAAATCGGGACATGAAAAAAGAGGAGGCGTATGTCCAATTGGGCCATAGCGCCTCGCTGCTGAAAGCGGTCGTAAAAGGACTGGTGGAAAGTGAGAAATAAGGAAGAAGGGTGTGACGCCTGATAAGTCAGGGGATGACCGGGTGTATCCCAGCGCAACCGGGGGAAAATGAAATGCCAAATCCATTGCGGGCCGAAGACAACCGCGCATCGGAACTCCCGTTCTCTAAAAAATTTATTTTTTCGCTCATTGTCATCCTCCTCTACGGTTTAATCTTTTTTGCCCTCTATTTCTCTTCCGTTTATTACCGGTCGAATTCGATTTATGCACATCTTAAATCCAACAGCCGCGACTGGAAGGGGAGCCCCCATAGGGCGGACTCCGAATTGGGATATGCGCCCATTCCGAATGCTACGGGGGCTCACGTCTTTCCAATCGGGCCGGATATCCCGATGCGATATGATGAATTCGGGTTCCGGGTTCCGGTTGACTCCGGCAGCGACCGCGAAAATTCGCGCCCCCTCCTGCTGGCCTTGGGCTGCTCGTTCACGTACGGCGACGCCACCTATGCGGAGGATACCTATCCGTATTTGGTGGGGAAATTGCTCCATGGAACCATGCAAAACGCCGGCGTCTGCAGTTACGGCCTCACGCAAATGCTCATCCTGGCCCGCAAACTCATTCCCCTCCACCGGCCCGATTATATTCTTGTACAATATTCGCCCTGGCTGGTCGAAAGGGCAACGCAAAAATTCGCGTCGTCCTATTACGGCAAACTTCCGGTCCCCTATTTTTACGACAGCGGGAATGAGCTTAAAATTCGCCCCCCGGTTTTTCTGACGATTCTGGGATCCTTGCCATTTGATCGGTATCGGAATACGCCGAGAACCATCGCCGATCATGTTTCATTTTTCTGGAATGTGGCCTTGCCTCTTTTTATCCATGACGATGTCCATATGATCTCCTATTTTTTGGAGAGGCTGGGCGGGATTGCGCCGAGAGGGAGCTCCCGAGGCGACGAATTGACCCGATATGTTTATTCTGAAATTTCAAAGGTGGCTGTCGAAAACCATTGCCGAATGCTGATAGTCATTCTTGGTCGCGATGTGAATCCCGTGCGGTTCACGCCGGATTTATTTCCCTCCAACGCGATCGTCGTCAATGCCCACCAAAAAATGCTTGATGAACTGCCCCATTTGGATGAGGAGGCTTATGAAAGAACCTATATGCATTGGCGCGGGGATCCCCCCGTTATTGTTGATCGGCATCCCAATGAGGTCGCCTATAAGATCATTGCCAATGAGATTGTCCGGAGAATCCGGGAGGATCTGGCGGCTAAAGAGGGGCCGGAACCGTGATCGGGACAACCCCGAGAGGTCCTTCCGGGGCGATTTTAGCCAGGATCAACTCTAGTCGAGTTCAAACTGTTTCTGCCAGTCCGAGTCCCCTTCCAATGGCTTCTGAGATTCCTTGCTGAGGATATAATTTCCCATGATCAGATAATCCATATGGGTTCTCATGAAACATGTATACGCCTCTTCAGGCTTACAGACAATGGGTTCGCCTCTCACATTGAATGAGGTATTGATAATGACCGGGCACCCCGTGAGCCGCTTAAACGCTTTAATGAGTTTGTAAAATCGGGGGCTCGTGTCTTTGTCAACCGTCTGAACCCTGGCGGAATAATCAATATGGGTTACGGCCGGGATCGTGGACCGGACAATATTGAGCTTATCAATTCCGAAAAAGCCCTCCTCTTCACGGGACATCGATCTCCGAATCTCCTCTTTGACCGGGGCGACCAAAAGCATGTAAGGGCTCTCTCGATTCAGATCGAAATACGTCGAAGCATCTTCTTTCAAAACCGTTGGTGCGAAGGGACGAAATGATTCTCGAAATTTTATTTTTAGGTTCATCACCGATTGCATTTTGGGGGAGCGGGCATCCCCCAAGATGCTCCTGGCTCCGAGGGCCCTTGGGCCGAACTCCATTTTTCCCTGAAACCATCCCACGACGTTTTCATCCGCCAGGAGCTTCGCGACGGTATCGAATAAGTGGTTATCATCGACATAATCGTATGGAATATTGTGGGCCTTCAGGTATCGCTCGATTTCCGTGTCGCTATATTCGGGCCCCAAGTAAGACCCCTTCAGAATATCGTTTTTATTGTCCGATATTCTTTTCTTTCCAAGATACCGGTGCCAAGTAAACAGGGCACATCCGAGCGCGCTGCCGGCGTCTCCCGCGGCTGGTTGTATCCAGATATTTTCAAAAGGACCTTCTCGCAGAATCTTTCCATTGGCCACGCAATTTAAGGCGACGCCCCCGGCAAGACACAGGTTCTTCATGCCGGTTTCCTTGTGAAGGTGGCGCGCCATTCGCGTCATGATTTCCTCCGTGACCTCCTGCACCGAACGGGCCAAATCCATCTCCCGTTGTGTAAGCTTGCTTTCCGCCTTCCTTGGCGGTCCTCCGAAAAGTTGATCAAAGGCCTTGTTGGTCATGGTGAGCCCGACACAATAATTAAAATATTTCATGTTCAGTTTAAAGGATCCATCCGCTTTAAGGTCGATCAGTTCGTTGAAGATCAAATCCCTGTATTTGGGTTCTCCATAAGGAGCCAGCCCCATGACCTTATATTCGCCGGAATTCACCTTAAAACCGGTGTAGTATGTGAACGCGGAGTAGAGGAGGCCCAGGGAGTGAGGGAACTTCACCTCGGCCAGCAATTCGATTTCATTCCCCTTTCCAATACCGTAACTGGCCGTAGTCCACTCCCCAACGCCGTCGAGGGTGAGGATGGCTGCCTCTTCGTAAGGAGAGGGATAAAAAGCCGCGGAACAATGAGATTCGTGATGTTCCGGGAAAATAATTTGACCCTCGAATCCGATATTTTTTTGTATCAGCGACTTCATCCAGAGCTTTTCTTTGATCCAGATCGGCATGGCCTTCAGGAAAGAATTCAAACCGGCAGGGGCGTAGGCAAAATAGCTTTCCAGGATCCTTTCAAACTTTAAAAATGGTTTGTCATAAAAAGCGACATAGTGGAGATCTTTGGCTGTTATTTGGCCTGCGTTTAGACAAAAGTCGATGGCATTCTGGGGGAAATTATGATCATGCTTTTTTCTCGTGAACCGCTCTTCTTGAGCTGCGGCGATGATCTTGCCATCCTGTATAAGGCATGCCGCGCTGTCATGGTAAAAGGCTGATATGCCCAAGATATTCATAGTTCATCCCGCATTCGAAACCCGAGCGTCCTTCATTCTTGTTTCTTTTTCCAACGGCAACGGATTAAAACAACGTATAGATGAATGGGGCGACTGCGGACCCTTCCGTCAAAAGGATCAATGCACCTAAGGCGATTAGAAGGAATACGATGGGAGCCAACCAAAACTTCTTGCGTATTTTTAGAAAGTCCCAGAATTCTCCGAGTATTTCCAATTGACCCCCCTTCTTTCCCATGTTTATCCTCCTTTTTAGAACTGTCTTTCATACGATTTTTTATCGAAAGGGACCTTTTCCCTCCTTATCCAATAACTCTCTTTATGGGGTTCAATTTTTTCATCGAGGGAATTCCTGCCAAATATTCTTAATACGACGCACAGGGGTGACAACAAAAGAAAATAAATCAGAATAAGGAGAACTCGCGTATTGATCCAGCCGAGGATGATGGAAATCTTCATCGCGCCAATGTAGATGGGTCTTATCACCGGCTGGAAGAATAAAGCCGATACGGCGGCGAGAAAGGAGAAAAATAGCGCCAGGAATGAAACGGCCATCTGCCCCTTGTAGATTTTAACGCAACCCAATAAGGCCAATAGAAGGGCCAGTATCAGACCGAAATTTCGAACCACCTTTCTATCAAGCTTGATTTTCATTGTCCCTTGGTTTTCCTTGGAAGAGATTCTCACACTTCTGAATCCAAATCCCTAGTCGAGATTAAGATAAAAAAAACAGGCATGGGAAGATGTAATTTATTAGAATCCTCGAAATGAATTCACGATTCATTGGGGCAACAGTGAAACGAAAAAATACACCGTCACCTTCCTTCACCATTAAGTCAAGGGTAAACCACTGACCATACATGAAAATAGAATAATTTATTGCCCTTAATCAAAGAAAGCTTTTTGGGATTCATTAAAAATCCAACAAATTCAACTTCCCGAAAATAATAATACATCGTTAATGTCATTATTGCCACTAAAAAACCCAAGTCCCTTTTGCATCATAACCGTACCCTGATTTATTGGAGCCATAGGAGGGACCGCCACCAACTCGTCTGTATTGTAGGTGAATTTCCGTCAACAATTGCCTGCTTTCACCGCGTCCCGGGGGCCTCCGGGGGTTCGATTGGGGAGAAGGCCAAGTCCTTTATCAGAACAAATGCTGTGTGGGCGGGCCTGGGAAAAAAACACACTTTTCAAAAGACATAGGGCATTATAAGCCGATAAGCTTGACTCATTCGGCCTAACCCCCTATAATCTGCGGATCTTTCCGCTGTTGGGCCCGCCTTTCGATCAGGCTTGGGTCGTTCCTATCGTCTCCAATTCTTTCACGTGGAACCGTCTACAAGAGGGAGGGGAGGTCTTCTATGGTCGGCTCTGAATCACGTTTTCATCAAGCCCCGTTAACAATGTATGGATCACGGTTCTTCGGATGGGTCTCCACTTTGCTCGCGGTCGTTCTTTTTCTCCCAGCGGTCGCCCCGGCAAACGCGGGGGAGGTGGCCGGAGTTTTTGCCCAGGGACGCACCCGTTTATCCGTGACGGGCGGAACGGGTTACGCCTTCGGCGAGAACTACCTTGTCTTCGGAGTCGGCGCGAGCTACTTCGTGGCGAATGGGCTCAGTGCGGGCCTGGACCTCGAGTGGTGGTCCAGCGCCGATCCGGCCATCTTCAAGGTTTCGCCCTCGGTGCAGTACGTTTTTTATCAGGTTCCGTCCGTATCCCCGTATGTCGGGGCGTTTTATCGCCGGAGTTATATTGACGGCTTAAACGACCTCAATTCGCTCGGCGCGCGCGCCGGGTTCTATATTCCCGCCGGAAAAAACACCCATATCGGGGTGGGCGCGGCCTACGAATCGTACTCCGGCTGCGATAAGTCGACGTATGACTCCTGCACGAGCACGTATCCGGAAATCAGCGTGACGGTTGCGTTTTAGTTCTTCCTCTACCCATGGGGGGAATTTCACCGGCGGGGATCCATGGCGTCATCATCGAGCGCCTGGGATCATGGAAATCGCCCTCGCGCCTGTCCGCTAAGCGCGGGGGAGGACGGCATCGGGTCGAAGAGGCGTAGGAAAAGCGGCGGAGTGTAAACTCTGCGGGCGGTCTTCAGCCATGACCGGGCGGGGGCGGTTCGATCGGCGGTATGGGCTGAAGCGGTTGAAAGGGTTGCATGGGTTGAACGGGCCCGGGCGCTTGAATCGGCGGAACCGGTTTGAGCGGTTCAAACGGCTGCGGCTGCATGGGCTCGGGCGCTTGTATGGAAGGGAGCGGTTGAAGCGGTTGAAACGGCTGGTCGGGCTGGGTCGGCTCGGGCGCTTGAATCGGCGGAATCGGTTTGAGCGGTTGGAACGGCTGTGCGGTCTGGTTCATGTCGGGCGATTGAAGCGGTTGTGCCGGGTCGAGGGATTGGACTTGGGCGCCGGCCTCCGGCTGGATCAACACAAGCCAGGTCACAAAAGCCAAACCTCCCGTGAGGGCTGAGCGATGCGATAAATACGATTTCGATGAAATCATGTCCGCCGCCTTTCCATCCCTATTCTATCCAACCGTAACCGGCTCTGTCAAAGCATTCTACAAGGAGGCTCCCGAACCCGAAATCCCCGTTGGACACGGGACGTCCGCTTTCCGAATTGTGATAGCGTGCAAATGAAAAGACCCTGGTCATTGATATTTCTTTTTTAAAACGGTACAATCCCGCCAAGTCGTTCTCGCGGCGGGGACCGTTGTGAGCGCATGCGTCGGGTCGAGCAAGTACAACCGAGGGCCGCACGGCGATGATCCATCCATGAAGGAGACGAGGCGATGAGGAAGGACCATGTACGGGCGTTGACACTGGCCGCTATGGCGATGCTGCTGACTGCGGGATGTGCGACGACCCGGCCGCAGTGGCCTGCTGTCAGCGACGTTCCCACGGAAGTCCACATCCAGGGACGGTGGGTCTGGGCGGAACTGTTTGCCGATAACGTCGAAGCCGAGAAAACATTCTACCGGGATGTTTTCGGATGGCGGTTCGAGAGCCGAGGGACGGGGACGGATCTCTATACCCTCGTCCGCGCGGACGGCAGCCCGATCGCAGGGATCATCCACTACCCGAAGCCGGCCGGCGCCGAACGTTCGGCGAGATGGCTCCCGCTCATGTCCGTTCCCGATGCGGCCCGCGCCGCCGATCAGGCCGCGGCTTCCGGCGGCAAGGTCGTCGTGCCGCCGAAAAACCTTCCGGGACGGGGCGAGACTTCGGTCCTTGAGGATCCCGAGGGCGCGCTCTTTGGCGTGATTCACAGCGGAACCGGCGATCCGCCCGATGCCTTCCCGTCTTTCAATGAATGGCTTTGGATGGAACTCTGGGCGAAGGATGCCTCCCGGATGGCCGACTTCTACCGTCCCATCGGCGCCTATACCGTGACCCCTCAGGAAGGACCCGGGGACCGCACCGAACTGCATCTCGTGGCCAACGGCTACCCTCGGGCCGGGATAATCGAGCTTTTGCGAAAAGACCTTCCCACGACCTGGCTGCCTTATATACGCGTGAAGGATCTCAAAATGACCGTCGCCGGAGTCGAACGGGCGGGCGGCCGGATCGTGATCGAACCGAGTCCGGAGATTCGGGACGGCAAGGTGGCGGTGTTTCTCGATCCCCTCGGCGCCGCGGTGGGGGCCGCGGAATGGGCGGACGAAAACGCAGGGGAGGGCAACCCATGAAAGCCAAGGCCATCAAGAACAGGGCGGCCGCCCTGCTCCTCCTGACGACCATGACCATTTTAGCCGCGGGCTGCGCCTCGGGCGGTACTTCCACACAGGTGTACGGGTCCGTCGGATACTATGGGGGCTACTACCCGGGATATGATCCTTACTACCATGGCGACGTGATCATCAACACGCCCCCCCCGCCGGGCGGGGTACGGCCGCCGCCGGACGCGAGGCCGCCCGCGCCTCCCCATGTCTCTCAACTGCCCTCCCGGCCCCTCCCGGCCCCGGCGCCCCGACCGGCCCCTCGGGCGGCGCCTCGAGGAGGAGGCAGGGGAAGATAGGCGAGCGGTTTCAGCTTTCGTATCGATCATGGTAGCGGACCCAATCCTGGGGGTCTTCCGGATTTTCATCCCGCCCCTTGGGAACCAGGTCGAGGAATTGATAGGTCGTGTTGACCATGTCGATCCCCCTCGCGAAGGCGGAGTAGGTGTGAAACACCTCTCCCTTTTTGTCCTTGTAGAACACGCTGATTCCCTCGCGGTCCGTTACGTCGCCGGCGATGGTCTTGTAGTTGTAGAAAATCTTTCCCTTCTCGATGTCCTCCGGACGGAACGCCACATGAAAGTCGTAATTGAAATCGTTCGGGGACGAGGATACCCACTTGAAGTCCCACCCCATACGCTTTTTAAACGGCAGGATCTCGGCCAGCGGCGCCCGGGAAATGACGACGAAATTCACGTCGCGCTGCTGCAAGTGAATCCCCATGCCGCCATAATGGTCGGCCCAGAACGAGCAATGCGAGCAGCCTTCCCCCCATTCCGGTCCGAACATGAAGTGATAGACGACGAGCTGGTTTTTCCCATCGAACAGGTCCGACAGGGATTCCTGGCCCTTCGGCCCGTCGAAGACGTAATCCTTTTCCACTTTCACCCATGGAAGCTTCCGTCGCTGCTGCGCCAACTGCTCGCGCAGGCGAGTGAACTTCTTCTCCTTTACCAGCAGGGCCTTTCGGGCGGCCAGCCATTGTTTTTTCGATACCACTTTGTGTTTTGACGTCGCCATGGTTCGGTCCCTCCCTTCCGGGCAGCCATTCGATTTTGCTCGGGGTTATGTTTCGTCCAAAATTTCATGCGATGTAATTTGCGGCGGTTCGGCAAGGATGTCGGCCATGGCCTCCTTTCCATGGTCAATCCGCTGCTTTTTTAGCCACGTGAGCGATCACGGGCTCAAGCTGGGCTGTGAGTTTGTGTCCCCAGCCTCCCTTGAAGAGGGGAAGCATAGTCCGTCCGCTGTCTCCTTCAAAGCCCGTGTGCTCCAGCCGCAGGCGGGTGCCCCCGTCGCGGGTGGGCGTGAGAACGAAGGTGACGGTCGTGGGTTTTTGCATGTTGCCGGTCTTCCAGCTGTAGGAAAGCCGCCGCGGCTCGTCCACCTCGAGGACCTCCACCTCGACCGTTCCGTCGAATTCCGGTTGAGGATCGCAACGAAACGTCACCTTGTGTCCGACCACGGGTTTGAAGTCCCCCGGCATCAGCCATTCGGCCAGCTCTTCGGGGTCGGTCAGGGCCGTCCAGACATGTTCGACGGCATAAGGGTACGTGTACTCAAGGACGATGTTTTCCATGGCGTCTCCTCAGATGGGCGTCCAAAGCGGCCAGTTTGGTTTTCCAAAACCGCTCATAGGGATGGATCCACCGGGCCACCCCGTACAGCGGCGCGGGGTTGAGGCGGTAGAAGATCTGCCGGCCCTCGCGCCGACCCTCGATCAACCCGGCCTCCCGGAGCACCTTCAAATGCTGGGAGGCGGCCGCCAGGGACATGTCAAAATCCTTGGTGAGATCCGTGACGGACTCCTCCTCTTTGGCCAGCAGGGTATCGAGGATCTCCCGGCGGGTCGGGTCGGCGATGGCGCGAAGGACGGTCTTCATGCGGGGTATTATAATTAAGCGTTTACTTAAATGTCAAGGGCTATTAATTGGTTCGGGATAAAACGGTGGAAGAAGGCCAATCTAAATTGATTTGTCAATCGGGCCATGGAACATCGAAGCATAAAAATCCGGACCATCCGGGCGGTCCGGATGAACGCAAGTTCATGTTTTAAACGATTATATTCTTAGATTTGGTTTAAATTCGTCCGGTGTAGTCTGGCACGGGGATTGCTCTACCCGGAGGCAATGGGCTTTCAATATGAAAAGACAGATGTCTATCGGAGGGCCGTGAACTTTGCGGGGCGGATTTATAGGTTCGCCGATGAACTCCCCAAGAGCCGATGGGAACTGGCGGATCAATTCAAGCACGCGGCGATGTCCATTTCGTTGATCCTTGCCGAAAACAATGAGGGATGGTATCCGAATGAACGAAAGGACTTTTTTTTAATGACGAGAGGCTCGGCCGTCGAGTGCATCCCTTTATTGGATTTGTGCCGGCGGCAAAAGTTGATCGATGAATCCGAGTGCGTGAGGCTTAAAGGGGAGTTGGTCATCCTGGCCCGGATGCTGACTCGGTTGCTGCGGGAGACGGAGGAGGAGCGGGAACAATAGAATCTCCCCCTCCGGCCTCGTACGGAAGGGTATCAGGCAGGGGCTGATCCGGCAAGGCTCATCTATTCTGCCTTTTTTCCACCCTCCGCCCCCTACTATATATTATAATGATGCAAATCGAATGTATTCGATCTTTTACACTTGAAATTTCAGAGGGTCCTTGCTGATCTTCGGGATGCTTTCCTCACGCCTCTCGCATGAGTATATTCGACAGGTTGATATAGCCAGGCCAAGATATAATATGGCGGGCATCCCACAGACCCGAAATTAGATTAATACTGCGTCCTCAGGTTTATGATCTGTGCGTATGTTTGCATGGAGCCGTCGTTCGGAATCGCGTTGTGCTCAAGGACTAAATTGGAGCCGCTGAAATAGACATCCATGTAGCCGATATTGATATCCGGAGTGCCCGGCGTGTCCAAAATCGCATTGATCGTTGAACCTCCCGAAGTCAGCCCCGCAATGGCATGATCCGCGTCGATTCCCGTTTCATCAAGGGCCACCGAAGAATCTCCCGACATCAAATTCACCAACTGCGTCGTCACCGAATCGCCCTGAAGAAATTCGATCATTTGCGTCACGAAAACGGGACGGACATACATCGACGAGCTCTTCGTTCCGCGCTGATAGGTGAGCGTCGTGGGATTTGGATCGGTTCCGGTCAAGACCGCGGTGTATCCCAATGGACCGAGGTTCATCGCCGGGTCCAATGTCCTGATTGTGGTAAAAATCGCCGTTCGGTCGCGTTGGACGGATGGCTGGGTATCGAACGGGCCGCTCACCCCCGTCGTCTTATTCCAGAGCATAATGGCGGCCGACTGGCGGACGGTGCGGAATTGATCGCCGCGCGCTTCGATGGTCGTGTATTGCCCGTCGATCGCCACCTTGCCTCTTCCCGTTGAAAACCGGTGGAACTCGACGTGGCCCACATCGGACTGAAGCGTTGTCACGTAGTATGTGGACGGATCGGCCACATCGCCGGTTGCCGTGTAGGAGGCAAACGCAATGGAATGGGCTTTATCCGGTTTCGCATACACCTGCCTGTTGGCATTCCGAAGGTCCTGAGAAACAGCTGTCGCGGACGTACTTAAGGCCCAATGCTGCTTGTACACATTCACCTGATTGGGATCGAATTCAATGGCGGAAACCGTCGCGTAAAACGGGGCGTCCCCCTTCGTGCGGTGCACAACGACGCGGTTCGGAACGGCATCGTCAAAGTTGATCTTAAACGCGGAGGCCGCCGCCGTGTAATCGGTCCCTTCGCGTTTCACATTCATAAGAAGCAGCGTGTTCGCCGGGACCTGACCCTTTGTCAAATCATAGGTGCCGCTCGTGTAAGGGGCGTCGGTGACGGCGATCGTAAACTTCTCAATGGTGACCACAAACGGCGTCGGAGTATCGGCATGGGCGACAGCCGTGAATGGGAGGCTGCTCTTATTCTCCACCGGCCACATCCCCACCCCCGTCACCACCGCAAGCATAAAACCATAATAGAACACTTTTCGTGGATTCATAATGCTTGTCCTCCATCGATAAAATTGAAAGCCCGTTGGGCTGCTGTCACGCAGAGAGATGGCGTATCGAGATCCTCCAAAACGACAAAAGCCTTCCCCTGAGCCGAGGCTCAGAAGAAGGCTTTTAATCAGTAATCCGGTTCCCTGCCCGCCATGCAGGGCGCATGGACTTATCCTCACAGAGAAGCCAAAAGCCCTTTCTGAGTGCGTTTCACAGGAGGCCCTAAGTTCCCTGTGAGGGGTGCCCGGTCTCTACAAAGTGTCTCTACGGTATACGGAGATAATGAAAAATGACGCGGCTCACTAATAACATATTTTTAGAGCGTAAGTCAATTACACGAAAGTGTATTATATTTCATTATATACCTATGCCGATAGGGTTGAACCGAATCGGGATGACCCGTTCGAGTGTCTACTTGAATATTGCCGTGTTTCCGGTATAATGTTTAGTATCAGGACTCGGTGAGTTGATGTGGCGCCAACATTCGATCTTCAGGAGGACCTTATGGCCATGCAGGATATTTCAGCCTACGTTCGGAATTTGAAAGAACAACTCGCCGCCCAGAAGAACGGGGATCTGGCCGAACAGCTAAAGATAGACGAGGCCAAACTTTCGAGGTGGTGCAACGGGGAGGAGATCCCCGATGACGAAAGCTGCATTAAGCTTGCTTCCGTTGCGGGAGACGATCCGGCGAAGGTCCTGATTCTGAAAAACCTCTCTACGGCCTCAATGATGACCCGGTCCTTTTGGGAAAAGGCCTTCATTAAATATCGCTATGGACGGACATTCCCGATTTCTCTAATCCAAAGATCTCGGAACGACCGGCGGCGCAGTGTCATCCAGTTCAAAGGGGCCGATCGGCGCTTACTACTAAATGACCGGCGACGAGGGCTTGATCGCCGTTTAGGTTTGGCCGTTTAATAGAGGGGTCCTCGACCGAAGGTCTGTATTCCCATTTCCGTTTTTGGATCTTTCCCGTCTATTCGTATCATCCATAGGGTTCACCTTGAACAATAGACCGCCGGGTTCCGGCACACGGGACCGGGAGGATCGCTGTTGACTTATCCACCGGGGGGGATTATCCTAGATTGGTCATCGGTCTTTCTTCCCGGCCCCTGCCGGAAAGCTTCTCGCGTATTTGGAGGAGCAAGAGATCCTGACCATGAATGTTCTTCCCGTGAGTCCCGAAACTTCCTACATCATACCGGCATTTCTGATCAGCGCAGGCATTGTGTTTTACCTGGGCCTTCAGGCCGTTGTGGTCGGAGCCTTGGGTCGTCTTCGACCGATTTATTTTGCCTTTGCGGCAGCCTGCCTGTGTGCGGTGGGTTATCAGTTGTCGACGGCCGCGTACTATACCGCAGGGTCCGTGACGCGAGCGGTGTCCGCACTGCATTGGCAAACCACTTCCGTGTTGATTTTCCATGCCGCCTTCTTCGGGTTTGTCGCCCTTTATACCGGACAGCGGCGCATCAAACCCTGGCTGATCGGCGTAAGCGCCGGATGCCTTGTGTTCCTCATTCTCGACTGGAGCCTCCCGTACGGTCTCCGCTTTACCGGTCTGGTCGCGGACGGCTTCTTTCGCCTCCCTTGGGGAGAGCCGTTGGCCCGTTTCAAGGGAACGCCGAGCGGATTGAACGGCTGGGTTCGCGCGGCGCACTCCGCCGAATTCATCTGGGCCGCCGCACGCTGTGTCCTCCAATACCGGGGGGGCGGGCGCCGGCCGGCGTTGTTCCTGGGCACCTATCTCGGAATTCAGTTTGCCGCGGGCATTCAGGGCGGTCTTGTCGACGTCGGCCTTCTCGATTCGATCTACACATCCGGGTTCGGTTTTCTCGTCCTGGCCGTGTTGATGAGCATCGGGATGGGCATCGAAATCCGCGAACGGACCCTCACCGTCGAAGCGACGACGGGGGAGCTTCGATCCGCCGTCGATCGGTTGAAACAGAGCGAGGAACGGCTGCAACGGGCGATTGATGCCGGAAAGGTCGGAACATGGGAATGGGATATCCTGACCAATCGATTCGCTTGGTCCAAGGGGGCGGAAAAAATATTCGGAATCGAGCCCGGATCCTTTAGCGGCACGTATGAGGCCTACCGGGCGCTGGTCCACCCGGATGATCTCGAGTCCCTGAACCAGACCGTCAGGCGGGCCATGGAACAGGAGGGTCCCTTCACGGTGGAATACCGCATCGCCCGACCCGACGGGGAGTCGCGCTGGCTGTTGGGAAGGGGGCAATCGGAGCGGGGGCCCGACGGACGGATCGTTCGCATTCACGGAACCGTATTGGATATCACGCAGAGAAAACGGGCGGAGGAGGCCATTCACGAAAGCGAAGAACGATTCCGGCGCTTGTCCGAGGGACCGCTGGAAGGCGTGGTCATCTCGGAGGAGGGCCGGGTTCTCGACGCGAACGAGCAGTTCGCCCGGATGCTCGGGTATGCCCAACCCGAGTTGATCGGGATGCAGGTCTCCGACTTCGTCGCGCCGGAGTCCCGAGAGCTGGTGCGCGGAAAAATAAACTCGGGCGATGAAACCCCTTACGAACACATGGCCGTTCGAAGGAACGGTTCCGTTTTTCCCGTTGAGGTGAACGGGAAATCGATCCCGTACAAGGGACGGAGCGCGCGGGTAACCGTGATTCGCGATATCACCGAACGCAAACGGGCCGAACAGGGGCTCCGGAATGCGCTGGCGGAAGTGGAGAAGTTAAAAAATCGTCTTCAGGAGGAGAATATCTACCTTCAGGACGAGATTAAAGTCGCGCACAATTTTGAAGAATTCATTACACGGAGTCAGAACGTGAAACAGGTGTTGCACAAGGTGGAGCAGGTCGCGCCCACGGACGCCACGGTCCTGATCCTGGGCGAGAGCGGCACCGGGAAGGAGTTGCTGGCGCGCGCCATTCACCATCTGAGCCATCGGAGCGATCGGGCCCTGGTCAAAGTGAATTGCTCGGCTTTGCCCGAGCCCCTGATCGAAAGCGAACTGTTCGGCCATGAAAAGGGCGCTTTCACGGGCGCAACGGCGCGAAAGTCCGGACGGTTTGAACTGGCCGATGGAGGGACGATCTTTCTGGATGAAATCGGCGATCTTCCGGTGGAGCTTCAGGCCAAATTGCTCCGGGTCCTTCAGGAGGGGGAGTTCGAGCGCCTGGGGAGTTCCAACACCCTGAAGGTCGACGTCCGTGTTATCGCCGCGACCAACCGGAACCTGGATGACGCCATCCGGCGGGGGACCTTCCGCGAGGATCTCTTTTATCGGCTCAATGTCTTTCCGGTCAATCTTCCGCCGCTCCGGGACCGAAAAGAGGACATACCCGACCTGGCCCGGCATTTTATCAAGAAGTACAGCGCGATCATCGGAAAAAAGATCGAGAAAATCCCCCCGGCGGTCTTCAACGCGCTGATGGCCTACGACTGGCCGGGCAACGTGCGGGAACTCGAAAATGTGGTCGAAAGGGCCGTAATCCTCACGAAAGGGCCGGTCCTTGAAATCGATGAATCATTCGATGTGAACCCCCTCCCGTCGCAGTCCGTAACCGCTCCGGTCACCCTGAGGGATAACGAGCGTGCGGTGATTCGACGGGCTCTTGAAGAAACCCACTGGATCATCGAGGGAAGAGACGGCGCGGCCGTCCGCCTGGGAATCGCCCCCAGCACGCTCCGGGACCGGATCGAAAAATACGGTCTTCAAAGACCGCGGCCGGATTCCTGATTCCAAACAGCCTCCAAGTCCCCTCCCTCCTTTGGTTTATCAACATAGCCGGCAGGATTCTATTCCGCGAGCTGCCCACGGTATTCCGTGGGCATGATCGTTTCCGTGGACGGTATTCCCCTTCCTTAAGCCGCAATTTTCAATCCTAAGCACTCGATAATTAAAATACTATTCCCACCGCACCCATGCTTTTTGAAATGAGGCATGAAGGTTGCTTATGGAGAAGGGAAGGGATTGAGAGAACGTGGAACGATGACAAACGAAGAAACTCATATCATCTCGATTACGGACGCTTCCTTTGAGGGAGAGGTTTTGAAAAGCCCGATACCGGTCCTCGTGCTGTTCGGTTCGGAATCCAGTGGAAATGCTTATATGACCCTCCGGCAGATCAAGGAAGTGGCTCGCGAGTACGAAGGGAGGGTCAAGGTCGGAATTGTCGAAGCCGCGGACAATATCCTGACCACAAGACAATTTCGTATTCGTCAGATTCCCACGCTGCTTTTTATTAAAAATGGGCTTGTCGTGGATTCGGTCGCCGGAACCGTTCGCAAACGGGAGCTCCGGAACGGTATCCTGGGTTTATTGAACGAATAGGGGAGGCCCTGTGAGAACGGAAAGAAGATGTTTCGCGCAAAGCGTAGGGCGGAAAAAGCCGCCGCCGGCGGTGCCTCAAGCGGCGGGTGCGGTGAACATCGGAAACCAGGGAGATGAATCCATGCCCCATCGGATTGGTCAGTGCGCGATTCCGGTGAAAGATCTGGATCGGGCCATACGGTTTTATTCCGCGGTGTTCGGATTTTCGATCAAGAAGATGCAATTTCAAAATGGCAAGGCCATCGGCCTGCTGTCGTTCGGGGAAGGCGAATTCATCGGGTGCCTCTATCGGACCGATCTGCACCCTCCCGCGACCGAAGGACCGCGGATTGATCTTGATGTTCATGGACGGATGGACAAGGCCATCGAGGCCGTCGGTCCAAACGGGGGCCGGGTGGTCAAGCTGCGACATTCGTACGGCCCCGGCGGGGTCCGGGTGATTATCGACGACAGTGAAGGCAACCGGATCGCACTCCATTCCACGTGAAAGATAATCTATTTTGAAATCCCCGTCGGGGTGACGGTGGGGGAAAGGCCGGGGCATCGTTATACGCCCGGCCACTCCCCTTTACCGAAATAAAAAGCCCGCCATAGAGAGTCTGTAAATTGTAAATGGTAAATAGGGGAAATAATTAAGCCCGCCTTGCGGCGGGCTTTTATATCAGAAGCCACGTTCTGGCAGTTACTATTTACGATTTACCATTCACCATTTACTGAAATTTCCCGCAATGGCTGTAAATCGTAAATGGTAAATAGGGGAAATTTCCCTGGCGGGAAATTTCTGGTCCCAGCGGGATTCGAACCCGCGTTTTCGCCTTGAGAGGGCGACGTCCTAGGCCGGGCTAGACGATGGGACCCGGTTTACAAACCATTTACCATTTACTATTTGCTGCCCTTACGGAAAACTCAGTAAATAGTGAATC
>DATKAN010000064.1 GCA_035498035.1 Nitrospiria bacterium | reverse complement strand
TGCAAAAACCATCAGCAATAGCAGCCGCTTGACCCTCATCGGGCTTAGATATCCAGCGACACAAGTACTTCTCGTATTTTCGAATGATCTCCACACTGTTATCACTGGAACCACCATCCATGATGATGTACTCGAGGTTTGGATAATTCTGATTTAAGACAGAAAGAATTGTTTGTTCTAAGAAACGACCTTGATTATAAGAAGGTGTAACAATCGTAATTTTCGGCCAGGATGGATCTTTGTTTAGAATTGTTCTTTCATCAAAGAGGGGTTTCGAGACAAAGTCTTTTATTTCCTGGGACGTGAATTTTTTCATTTCTCCGCCATGACCTTTCGCACTTGCAGGAACTCATCGGCGATCCATGCCATGGATCGTTTTCGCATGGGATGGAGCCAGATGGGGACAACCAGGATCGCGGAGAAGAAAAAGACGCAAAGGGCCGCAAGCACAAGAGGGGCCAGCCGGTGGTTCATTTGATTATAGAACAGTAGCGAAAAAAACAGGCCGAGGAGGCTTGCCAACAAGATTCGCCCATTCTCTTTTGAAACCAAATCGACGACCGGGATCTTATTTTTATAGTGGTAAGAGAAAGGAATGACGAGGCTGCCGGCCGTCAATGAAATTACCCAGGCGATCACGACGGCCTTTCCTCCGAGGATGCCTCCGAAAAACCATCCCAGGGCCAGGTTCGAGACGCCGATGATGACGTGTGCCCAGGTGTTCCAGCGGAGTTCTCCGGTCCCCAGGTTCACAAAATAAGCCGGACCCGCCAGGGTATTTACAAACGAGCCGGCGGCGAGAAGGACGGAGAATAGAATAAATACTTTTTCATAATGGCCGATCCACAATTCAGATAGGATGGGGATAAAGGCGATCAGGGCTGCGTATGAAGGAACGGCCACATACAGAATCAAGCGGAAGGAATCTTTATACAACTTCCGAATCATCTCGGGATTTCTCACTTCCAGGTCGGCGAAGGCGGGGGTGAGCACCTGATTGGCCGAGACGATCATGGCCCGCACCTGCATGACCATCCGGCCGGCCATCTCATAAAAACCTGTCATCGAAAGCCCGCCGAATTTCGAAAGAAGCGACTTGGTAATCGGGTCGCAGAGCATCTGGCTGATTGTTATGACCTGAAAGTTCAATCCGTAACCGAGCATTTCCCTGAATACTTCACGATTCCAACGACTGGGGATGAGCGGCAATACCGGAAGTCGGCGTTTAAGAACGAGGCCGCTTCCGATCAATAAAAGGCCGGATTGCGCCACTTGCGCGTACGCCAGACCCATTAATCCGAACTTGGGAACCAGGACATAGCATACGATGAGGTTGACGACCGAAACGGACATGAGCAGCTTGCTTCGGAGATCGATGCGCTGGTAACCGTCGAGCCCGGCCTGATAGACGCCGGCAAGCACCGTGATCCACAACGACAGCAAGGCGAACGGAACGATCGAAAGCGCTTCCTTAAGGTGGGCCGTCGGAACGACGAGGCCCAACAGCATGCCGATCACCGAATAGACGACGACCAGAATCAAAGCGAAAAAGAGGCCGAGCGAAATAACCGTTGTTTGTATCACCGCGACCACGGTTTCTTCCTCCCCGCGGGCGAGATACTTGGCGACGAACTTGACAACGCCGGCCGATAAACCCAGGTTGGCAATCTGGGCCACGGAGGTCGTGGCGAGCACGACAGACCAGATCCCCAACCTTTCGATCCCGATGGTCTTAAGCAAAAGCCGGTAAAGAATGAATTGGACGGCCGTGATCAGTATAACCTGCGCCACGGACATCATTGCGTTTATGAGTATTCGGCGGCTCTGCATTTTAATGGCTTAAGCGATTGTTTGGCAAAAATAAGAGATTGTCGTATTCGTAGTTTTCCATAACCTCGTGCGGGACCGTTTTTCCTTCCCGCACCTGGTAAGGGGAATAACCCATCCCCTGCAGCCAGGCCACAATTTCCTTCGACCTCGGAACGCCCTCGATTTCAAAATCCCCGACCTCCAGGATGAGGGCGGGCCTGCTGCCATTTAACGTTTCCGCCATTCCCTTCAACACATGGATCTCGGATGATTCCGCATCGATTTTTATGAGATCCACATGATCGATTCCGCCCTCCTTCAGGATATTATCCAGCTTCCTGGCTTCGACCTTAATTTCATTTTTGGCAAATGCGGCCGCGTCTTTTCTTCTGATCCCAAAACCAGAGTTTAACGCCGAATATTGGATCCCATAGTCATAAAATTTTATTTCACGCTCTTCATTGTATGCGGCGCAGTTAAAAATTTGAATATTGGGGTGCTCGGAATAATTGGCAATATTTTTTTGTAACTGCCGACAGGTGCTTGGGGTCGGCTCAAAGGCCAGGACCCTTCCTTTGGGGCCGACAAGATGACTCCCAAGAAGGGTAAAAAAACCAAAATGGGCTCCTATATCGATAAAAGTCATTCCCTCTTTAAGATGATTTATTATATAGAGGCACACGGCCTCCTCGAAGTAGCCGTATCGCCAGATATTCATCGACACCGTCTCGGGGTAAATTACATTCATCTCACCTCCCCAAAAGGTTCGAGATCTAATTTCCTTGGGTCTTCGGCCGATCTCTAACAACTTCGGATACAGCATTCTCCAAGGATGCCTGGCCAGGCGCGCGATACGCTTCCTTTTTGTAAACCGAGAGGCATTATTTAATTGCCTCATCAGCTTTTGTCTGTCCGGGCTCAGGTCATTCATGAGTCAAGCATCCACTCTCCTCATCATTCACGTGCTTGTTGCATTGGAATTTCTTGTATTAAGAATTTGTTGTCCAATTTGTGTCTCGATGCCACGAACACCGCCCGCGTTAACCTATTCGGACCGGGGGAAACTCTCCAATCGACGGGAAACTCTTCATGGTTGGGCTGCGTCGTCGGCAGGTATACATGCTCAAAGTGTTTCTTGAGTTGCGTGTAGACCCAGTACCGGGTTGGCCGGCACCCCTTTCCGGATATCGCCTGCGTCGGATTATCTGCATCTTCAGCGCAAAGATTGATCGAATCTCCATCACCCATCGAGACACAGGTCTCAAGCAAAAGCATTTTTTTGCAGCGACGCGACATAAAATCAATCGCCTCGGCCGGTTTTCTGAGATGATAAAGCAAACCATAGCAGTACACGATATCAAAACGATCATTGAAATCGGGGTCGGGATTGTCGCAATCCAAATGCCTCACTTCGATATCTGGATATCGGGAACGGAGTATGTCGAGATTACTCTTGCGTGCTTCAGTACTAACAACTTTACAGCCCCTGTCTATAAAAAAGCTCGTATGATCCCCAATTCCGGCCCCGACCTCCAATACCGTGGCGCCGTGCAGATCCAATCCCAGACTGGCAAGATGCTCAAGCCGTCTCTGGTTGTGGCGCTGGTAATGGTAAGAAAGAAACGCGTCCTTCGGAGATGAATTTCGTCCAAAGATTTTTTTAACAATGTTTTTAATTTCGTTCATCGACACTTCATTTTTCCAATCAACAGGGGCCATCTCAAAAAAGGTCGCTTGTTTGGCCTCATTCATTACGTCTTCTTCAACCGCTCCTCGATCTCCGCCGCCAACTTATCCTGCCGGTTCTCCCGAAGCCGTTGCGCGAGCGAAAGGGCGCGGTCGGTCTGTCCGGTCGCGGCGAACCAAAGGCCGACGTAATGCTGATAGAGGGGGTTCGTCGGGTCCAGCTTCAGTACGCGGCCGAACTCCTCCGTCGCCTCGGAGGTCTCCCCGAGCTGCGCGTGGATCCAGCCCAGATCGAGATGCGGCGCGGCCAGCGTCGGGGCCAGGGCGGCGGCCCGTTCCATCTCGGACCGTGCCGGGGCCAGCGCCGTCGCGTCCCCCTGTTTGTAGCGTCGTTCGTCCAGCCCGCCCAATGCCATATGGTATTGCGGATGGGCCGGGTCCCAACCGATTGCACGGCGGTATTCCTCCTCGGCCCGATCGAGCTTTCCCGCCTTTTCAAGCTCCAGCCCGCAGCGGTAATACCGGTCGGCCGCAAACGCGGACGTGGTCTGATACAGCAGCCACACGACGACGGCCAGGCCCGCGACGGCGGCCGCCGGACGCCAGGGGCCGGCCGCCGGCCTGTCCGGCGCGTCCGATCGATCCGGCCGCGCGAGGTTCCAGGCCATCCCCGTCAGGACCGTGAACAGGAAGGCGTTGGCCGGAATATGAAAATTAAAATCGTTCAGGCCGTGGATCAGGATCGCCGCAAGGCCGGTCACGACACCCAGGAGCAGTACCTTTGCCCGGGGATTGCGCCGCGCCCGCCCGCCGGCGAGAATGAAGCCGAACAGGATCCCGAGCGCTCCGGCGCCCAGGCCGAATCCGACGATCCCCGTCTCGGCCATCCACTGGACGTAGTCGTTGTGCGCGTGCTCGTAGAAGACCGGATCGGGAACCGTCTTGTAGGCCGGGTAGACCGCCCCGAAGGTTCCGGGGCCCGATCCCATGATCGGATAGTCGGCCATGATCCTTGTCGCGTCCTTCCAGACCGCGATCCGCCCCCGCATCGACGGATCCCCGGGAAGATGGAGCAGCGTGTTGACCCGGTCGATCACCGGCCCCAGCCCGAACCAGGCGAGGGAGATCAGGACCAGCGCGGCCAGCGCGCCCGGCAACAGGACCCGGCGCTTCGTGGTCCGGCCCCACACGAAGACCGCCCCGATCAGGGCCAGGGCCGTCACGAAGCTCACGATCCCGGCGCGGGACAGGGTCAGGACGAGGGAGACCGACATCACCAGCGTCATGAACAGCAGCAGCGCAAACTGATGGGCCCGCTCGGAGGTGAGCCGGTCGACGAAGCGCCGCCAGGCCGTGCCGCCCCGCGCCGGCGCCTCCGCGAACGAGGCCGCCGTGTACCCGATCGCCACCGGGATCAGCATCTCCATGTAGCCCGCGAAATGGTTCCGGTTGACGAAGGGGCCGGTGGGCGACCCGCCCGCCGTCACGGGCCGGAGTCCGTAGATCTTTCCGTTCCAGGTATACTGCTGGAGAATGGCGAACAGGGCGACGCCGAAGCCGATCACGATGAGGGACAGGGTGAGCCGGCGGATCTCGGCCTCGGTCCGGACGGTCGAGACGACGAGCGCGAAGAGCAACGCGTAGGCGGTCGCGAGGGCCAGCGCGTCGCGCGTGCCGCGCGGATAAAGCGAGGTCGCGGCGGCCTGCCGGATGAGGACGTAGCCGGCGAAGACCGAGAGCATGAGCCAGACCGGCCCCGGGAGTTTGGGCGGCGCTTCCCGGGCGAAGCCGAAACGGATCAGCCACAGCCCGGCCAGTCCGAAGACGCCCCACTCCAGAACCGACCGGGCCCAGACCTCGACCGAGCCGAAGGCCAGCGGGGCGAAGAGGAGGAGTGCGATCAGGCCTGTTTGGATGACGAGTAACATGGGGATATTCGCTTGGGAGAAGTTAGGAGTAAAGAGTAAGGAGTTAGGAGAGCGTATGCGCAATGCCGTCTTTCCCCCTCATTCCTTACTACTCACTCCTTGCGTCTTAACTCCTCACTTCCTCTCCCCTTACAATTTTCTCCGGGGTCTCAAAAACCATCGCCCGCGCGGCCTCGACGCCCACCAAGGCCTCGGCCCGTTCGAGCGCGCGCGAAAGGACCGGGGGCCGCTTCACGGTGTCGTGGGCGTCGGTCGCGATCAGATGCGCCCGGCCCTCCCTCATAAACCGCTCCGCGACGGACTGCGCCCGCGGCCCGAACCCGCCGGTGAGGCTCATCGCGGTGATCTGGACCAGACAACCCAGCCTGACAAAGGGCTCCAGTTTTTCCGGCCGTCGCTGGAACTCCATGTTGCGCTCCGGATGGGTGATCACGGGAACCAACCCCTTCCCGAGAAGGGCCTCCACCAGCCCTTCGCTGCCGGGCGGGACGAGGTCGTGCGGGAACTCGAACAGGAAATACGGCGTGTCCCGGTTGATGCAAAGACGGCGGCCGTCCCCGTCCAGCAGCTCCGGCGTCATCCGGACATCCGCGCCCGGAATGATCCGGAGCGGAATCCCCTCCCGCCGGAGGCGGGCCCCGAAGGCCTCCGCGGCCGCGACGATCCCCTCCGGCGTGTTATCGTAAACGCCCGGCGTGATGTGGGACGAGGCCACGAGTGTGTCGATCCCGTCCGCCGCCGCCATGCGGGCCATCGCCAGCGCCTCGTCCCTCGTCCGGGGCCCGTCGTCGAGGCCGGGCAGGATGTGGCAATGGAGGTCGATCATAACTCCTTACCTCTTACTCCTTACTTTCTTTTTATCTTCTTTCCCGTAATACGATTGATAGGGATAGTAGCGGTAGGTGTCCTTTTTCAGGTCCACGTCGTTGAACACGACGCCCAGAAGCCTCGCCTTGGCGTCGGCCAGACGCTTCCGGGCCTCCGTCGCCAGAAGCTTCGTGGTCCGGGATTCCTTCACCACCAGCACCACGCCGTCGCACAGGGTCGAAAGCAGCGTGGCGTCCGTCACGGGGACCAGCGGCGGGGAATCGATGATGATCCGGTCGAACTTCCGGCCCACCTCCTTGATCAGGTCCCGCATCCGGTTCGAGCCCAGCAGCTCGGCCGGGTTCGGCGGGACGGGCCCGGAGGGAAGGATGCAGAGCAGCGGGATCGGAGTCTGCCGGATCGCGGCCTCGGCCGTGGCCTCGCCCACCAGGACCGGCCCCAGGCCTTTGACGTTCACGTCCCGATCCCCTTCGGAACGGCCGCCCCCGTTCGACGGCTCAAAGAGCTGATGGATCCTCGGCCGGCGCAGATCGGCGTCGATCAGGAGGGTCGCGCTCCCGGCCTGGGCCATCGCGATCGCGAGGTTCGCGGCGGTCGTGGTCTTGCCCTCGACCGGTCCGGGACTGGTGACCAGGACCACCCTCGGCGGGTGCTCGGCCGAGGACAGCAGGACGCCGGTCCGGATCGTCCGGTAGGCCTCGGCGTAGGAGGACTTGGGCTCGGCCGACAGAACGGTTTCGATCGGATGAGACGGCCTCCCGGACGGGCCGGCCGATTTCTTCCTCCGTCCGGCCGAGGGCACGATCCCCAGCAGCGGCGCGGCGATCACGCGCTCGATGTCCTCGGGGCTCTTGATCGTGTTGTCGAGGTACTCGAAGAAAAACGAGAGGCCGGAGCCCAGGACCAGGCCGAGGACGACGGCCAGGATCATGTTCATGGTTTTTTTCGGCTTGATCGGGACCGTGGACGGCTGGGCCGCATCCATCACCTGAATATTTCCCCTGGGGATGTTCTCCGTCAGGGCCGTCTCCTTCAGCCGCTTGAGCAGGACCTCGAACAACTGGCGGTTGGCGTCCACCTCGCGCTTCAAGAGCAGGTACTGCGGGGACTCCTCGATCTTCACCGCGCCCACCAGACGCTTGATCTCCCGCTCCAGCTTGTTGCGGAGCGTCGCGAGCTCCGAGGCGACCTGGATCATCTGGGGATGCTTCGGGCCGTATTTTTTCGACAGCTCCGACTGCTTCGCCGTCAGGCGGATCTCCTCCGTCCGCAGCTCTTGAATGAACGCGTTGTTGACCACCTCCGGGCGGGACTCCATCTCCTTCATCGCGGCGCGAGACTCGGCCTTGGACTCGACCTGGGCCGTGATCTGGGCCGGGATGCTCTCCTTGTATTTCTCGAAGGCCTCCTCCGACTGCTGCACCTTCCCCTGCATCTCGTCCACGCGCTTTCGGAGCCAGGTGTTGGCCTCCTGGGCCGCCTTGATCTTCAGCTCCCTGTTGTAATTGATGTATTCATCGGCCAGGGTGTTGGCCACGAGCGCGGCGAGCGCGGGATCGTGCGAATCAAACTCGACCTTCACGAGACGGCTGTTGCGGATGGGGCTCACCGTCAACCGGGACAGGAATGTCTTCAACCACCGCCGGGAATTCTCCTCGGGATCCGGACTCGTCGAATCCTCCGAGCGGGCGGATGGGTTCTGAAAATCGGGGTTCTGGCCCAGCTTCAGCCGGTCGATCACCCGCCGGGCGAGGGTCTCGCTCTTCAGGATCTCGTACTGGGTCTGGTAGTAGTCAGTCGCGGTGGCGTCGACCGCCAGGACCTCCTGGATCGAAACCACGTTGGGATTCTCCCGTTCGATCAGGATCTGAACGGCGGAGCGATAGACGGGCTGAATCGTGAAGGTGACCACCGCCACGACGGTGACCAGGATCACGAAAAAGGTGATCGCGGTCCACCGCCGTTTCTGGAGGACGCGGAGGTAATCGCGCAGATGGATTTCGGGTTCGGTTTGCATAATGACTCCAATGCGTAACCAGTTAGGAGTGAGGAGTTAGGAGTAAGGAGAATGAAGACGCTCCACACTTCCAAATATTCATTTTTTCCCCTTACCCTTCACTCCTCGCTCCTTACTCCTTTAGAAGAAACTTTCCGGGACGACCACCACGTCCTCCGGCTGGAGCGGGTCCTCCATCTTGACGCGGATCTTGTCTTCCTTTCCTTCCTTCTTCCGGATGATTTCCGTTTTGGCCGGGGCGGCCTTGTCGGTCAGCCCTCCGGCCAGCGTGATCGCCTTCAGGATCGTCATTTGTTCGTCGAACAAATACGAGCCCGGCTTCTTGACCTCGCCGGTCACGTAGACCCACCGCTTCTCCGGAACCTGAAGGACGTCGTCCGGCCGGAGGAGATCGTGCATCCCGACAAGAATCGCGGTCTCGTTCGGGCCCTGGCCCTTCCGGGTGACCGTCATCTTCCCTTCGGCCGCCTTCTCGGTCAGCCCGCCGGCGAGGCTGAGGGCCTTGATCACGGTCATCCCCTCTTCGTAGGGAAAGGAACCCGGCTTGCTCACCTCGCCGGTGACGTAGACCACGACGCGGAACTCCTCGACGAAGACGCCGACGTGGGGATGGACGATGTAGCCGTTCGCCAGCCGGGTCGTGATCCTTCGCTCGAGCTGCTGGACCGTGAGGCCGGAAACCTTGATCTCGCCCAGGAGCGGGAAGGTGATCTTGCCGTCTTCGCTGACGCGGACCTTGGTTTCGAGGTCCTTGTGATCGTAAACGGTGATGTTGAGGACGTCGCGCGGACCCAGGACATAATCCTGGGACCACGCCGTTCCGGAGAGAATAAGCCCTGCGCCGATCAGCAGGGCCGCGAATCGTCTCAGCGCGGACGCGAAAAAACCGGGGACGCTCCTACAACAAGGTCCCGACGCTGAAGGTGTACAGATTGTCCACATATCCAAAATCGCTAAAGGTCGAACGACGCTGGGAATAATCGTATCCGAGCCCCAGGTTCAGCCAGGGCTGGATCCGGTATTCAAAGCGGCCGCCCAGGTCCCAACTGTTGTCGATCCGCTTGCGGGTCTCCGTCCCGACGGTCATATCGTCGGGATACTGGTCCCGGCTGAAACCCGCGTTCATTTTAAAGGTGACCTTCGGATGAACGGCGTGGATCAGCTCGAGGCGCCCGCCGGAGGTCAGGTAGTAAGGCTGGCCCGCGACGTAGCTCTCCTGAACGTCCCGCACCGCGTCGAACTTCAGCGAGGTGCGCTGCGTCATTTCATGGCTCAGGCCGATCGATACGATCCCCCCCTGAAAGTTGTCCACGCCGGATTCCTGATAATCCTTCCGGGCGTAGCCGGCCTTCACGGTCCCCTTCGATTTCGCGGTGACGTCCCAGGTGAGACCGAGATAACCGCGCTGGGTCGCGTTGTCCACGCTCTTGGTAGCGACGTCGCCCTCGACAAAATTCACGTCGGTGTACTCGTACTCCAGCAGCGCGGAGGTTTTCGGCAGAATCTTGTAAAAAACCGTTCCGCCGACGGTGTTGTCCGTCCGGTCCCGGAACCCGTTCCGGGCGTCGTCCGCGTAGTTCAGCATGAGGTTCGTATAATCCACCGCCACGCGCAGTTTCGGTCCGACCTGCCAGTCGATGCCCCCCCCGGCCGTGTTTTCATGGTAGAGGTCGAGTTGAAGGCTCTGCGCAAAGCCGGGCGCGTCATGGCCGTTGGTCCATTCTTCTTTTATTCGCAACGAAACGCCGCCGGCAAAGTTGAGGGCCAGATTGCCCTTGGCCAGGTTGTCGCTGTAGTTCCAGACCTTCAGCTCGTTGTACCGGCCCCAGTCTCCACGATACTCCGCCTCGAAACGGGAATTCTGGAAAGGGAGCGCCGCCTGAAGCCCGGGGGTGAAGAGGGTCAGCCAGTCGTTCGCGTCCTTGCTTTTGGAAGGATCATCCGGACTCAGACAGACCATATCTTCCGACCGGCAAACGTTGCTGTCGTAGGATTCGGAAACCTGAAAGTAGGGATGAAGCTCAAGCGGACCCAGTTTCAGATTCCCGACCGCCGATGCCGGCGGGGCCCATCCGATCACGAACCCGAGACCCGAAAGAAAAACGAACAAAATCCCCGCACGACGCCGCGGGAGAGATAATAAAGACATACGAGACCCCCTTTGGGAAATGCCCGTGGGAAAGAAGGTGGAGGTGTTGCATTGTGTCCGAGTCAGCCTCGTTATTCTAATGGACGGAATGGACCGGCCCGCCCCAAACCGTTTCCGAACCTCAATGAGGGATGGAAGGAGTATTCAGATTATCTGGACTTGGCCAAAATGATTGAGCTTTTTTATCACATTGAACCCGCATTG
Organism: Nitrospiria bacterium; assembly: GCA_035498035.1. Classification (NCBI taxonomy): domain Bacteria; kingdom Pseudomonadati; phylum Nitrospirota; class Nitrospiria; species Nitrospiria bacterium. The sequence continues at coordinate 24,375 of DATKAN010000064.1, read as the reverse complement.
TCAATCAAAATAAGGGTGGAACGCTCCCAACGCCTTGGAACCCCAGGCGATTGAAGCATGGCCTTGGCGAAGGGCGTCGGGGCCATCCTGGAGCCGGGATGAGCGGCGCTTGACAACGCCTTCCGATTCAGATAAGGTAGGACTACAAATGTAGACCTTTGGATCGAGCCGCCATGAAAGACACCTTGACCCCCCGTCAGGAACGGGTTCTGGACTATATAAAGGATAGTTACGAAAAAAACGGTTTCCCCCCCACGATACGGGAGATCGCACGGCATCTGCGCTTGCGGGGACCCAAGGGCGCGCAGAAACATCTGGCCGCACTGGAGGATAAAGGCTACATCCGCCGCCGGGCGGGATTGTCCCGCGCGATGGAGGTCGTCGGGTGGTCCGGGGAGACGGCCTCCCCGACCGTCGCCGTCCCCTTGCTGGGACGCGTCCGGGCGGGCGCGCCCCTGCTGGCGACGGAAGAGGTGGAGCGTCACTTCCGGCTGGATCGAAGCCTGGCCCCGCCCGGGTCGTTTGTGGTCCGGGTCACGGGCGACAGCATGATCGAGGCCGGAATCCATTCGGGCGACTACGCCGTGGTGCAACCCCATCCCCAGCCGCGCAACGGAGAAGTCGTGGTCGCGCTCCTAAACGACGAGGCCACGGTCAAACGCTTTTACAAAGACCCCGACGCGATCCGCTTGGAGCCGGCCAACGCCCGGATGAAGCCGATCGTGGTGAGACCGAACCGGGAGGAGGTCCGCATCCTCGGCAAGGTCGTGGCGATTATTCGTAAATTATGAAAAAACAATGCGCACAATAAAAATTATGCGAGGATCAGGCTTCGCCTGTCCGAGCACGGGGGGTGGGGGCCTCGGAGGACCTGCAGTTTTAATCTTCCGCACGGGCTCCCATATATATAAATGATCACGGAAATCGGAGAGCCGGTCAAGGTCGGCGCCGTATTTGACCCGGAGCAGACGCTCCAACCCAAATGGTTCGTCTGGAACAACCGCAAATACAGCGTTCAGCGCGTGACCTTTGCCTGGAAGGTCCGGGACGGAAACAGAATTTATCATCATTTCGCGGTGACGGACGGCGCCAATGTGTATGACCTGACCTACGACGCCGGAGCCCTTTCCTGGAAGTTGATGACCGTGAGCCCGATGTAGCGCATTTTCCGTAGGGGCGTACGGCCGTACGCCCCTACAAGGACGTGGCAAACAATGGACATCCTTCAGAAACTCGCGATCCTGGGCGAAGGCGCGGCGCGGGAGCATGAGCTTTCGGCCGGACAATCCGCCCCCGCGTGCTTTACCCCGCAATCCGGCACAAGGCCGGACGACCGCTATCTGCGGCACCGGAATCCCGTCCTCAAGGGCGCCGCCCGCCATCTCCCCGGCGGAATTCATGTCAGTCCGGTCGGGGGCGGAAAGACCGTCCGCCTGCTCAAGGTCCTCCAGACCAACATCTGCGAATTCGACTGCTTCTACTGCGAGCACCGGGCGGGTCGCGACGTGCCGCGCACCTACGTATCCCCGGAGGAGCTGGCCCGGACTTTCATGATGCTTCACCGGAAACGGTTCGTGGACGGGCTGTTTCTCTCCTCCGGAATCACCCGGAAGGTCGACACGATGCAGGAGCGGATGATCCAGACGGCCGAAATCTTAAGAACGCGGCATCAGTTCAAAGGATACATCCATTTAAAAATACTGCCCGGGGCCAGCCAAGCCGCGGTGGAACAGACGTTTCGCATCGCCAGCCGTGTCTCCCTCAATCTTGAGGCCCCGACCCCGCAGCATCTCTCGCGGCTCTCGGCCCGGAAGAATTTCCTGGACGATATGCTCACCCGGATGGTCTGGGTCAAGCGCCTCAAGCAGCAATATCCCGACCGGATCCCGGCGGGCCAGATCACCCAGTTCGTGGTGGGCGCGGCGGGCGAGACCGATCTGGACCTCCTCGCTGCCACCGGGCGGCTTTACGGCGAGATCGGCCTGCGTCGGGCTTATTTCAGCGCCTTCAGCCCGGTCCCGGACACCCCGCTCGATCACCTTTCGCCGGCCCCTCTTCAGAGACAACACCGGCTGTACCAGGCCGACTGGCTGCTGCGTTTCTACGGTTTTTCGGTCCCGGAGCTGATCTTCGACGATCGGGGCCATCTGCCGACGGCCGTCGATCCGAAAACGGCCTGGGCCCTCGGCCATCCCGAGTTCTTCCCGCTGGAGGTCCTCCGGTCCGATTACGAAAAGCTGCTGCGCGTGCCGGGCATCGGTCCGATCTCGGCCAAGCGGATTGCGGAGCTGCGCCGGTCGGCGGTCCTCACCGATCCCCGGCAGTTGACCCGGCTGGGCGTCGTGATGAAACGCGCCGCGCCGTACCTGCTTCTTCACGGCCGGCCGCTGACGCCGGCGTCGTCCCGGATCAAGCCCGTTCAGCTCGACCTCTGGTCGCCGGAGCCGATTTGACCCGGAAACCGTATTCGGATAGACTGCCCGGAACCCGGCCTCTATGATTATAGGCAGGGTTATCGTTCCGACGGATTCCGTGGGGGATGGATGGTTTCCTGCGTTTACTGTCATAAAGCAAAAGGCAAGCGTTCCTGCCCCGCCCTTGGCGGACTGATCTGCCCGCGATGCTGCGGGGAACACCGTCAGGTCCGGATCGCGTGTCCCCCGGACTGCGCCTATCTCACGACGCACGAGGGCTATCAGCGCGGCCGGACGGCCCAGGCCTTCTCGGTTGAACGGGCCCGGGTCTTTCAGGGGCTGAAAAATCAAAAAATGATCCCCTTCCTGGCCGTGATGGAGGCCGTGATCTTCAAGTATTTCGCCCAACGCGGCTCGGCGACGGATGCCGAGGTGATTGTCGGCCTGGAAGACCTCCGGCGGCGGCTGAGCCCCCTGGCCCTTCCCGAGTCGGCCCGTTCGCCCTTCGGCGATGCCTTATGGAAAGAAATGGAAGCCGTGGCGAAGGAAAGCGGCCCGCAGGCCGCGGTCGAAGCGATGGACGCCTACCTGAAGCTGGCCCGGTCGTTCTCGGATTCCTTGCTCCGTTCGCGCCAGTTCCTGCGGGGACTCCTCGGGCTCATCGAACAAATTCATCCCGAACTCGCCGAGCAGTTCCGGAAGGAGGCCGCGCCGGGCCGGATCTTGCTGCCGTGACCCCTACAATTCTTCATATCGACATGGACGCTTTTTTCGCCTCGGTCGAACAACGGGTCCATCCCGCCCTCCGGGGCCAAGCGATCGCGGTCTGCGGCGCCGGCGCCCGCACCGTCGTGCTGACGGCTTCGTATGAGGCGCGAGAATACGGCGTCAAGACCGGCATGACGGTTCCGGAGGCGAGGGCGCTCTGTCCGGGTCTGATCGTGGTGCCGGGGGATCATGAACGCTATACCGATGTCAGCCGGAGACTCCTGGCGATCTATCAGGACTATACCCCGCTCGTGGAGGTCTTCTCCGTGGACGAGGCCTTTTTGGACATCACCGGTTCCTTAACCCTTTTTGGAGGCGGCGAGGCCATCGCGTCGGCCATCAAACAGCGGATCCGACGGGAAATGCAGCTCACGGCCTCGGTGGGAATCGCGCCCAACAAAATCCTGGCCAAGCTGGGAAGCGGCCTGAAAAAACCGGACGGGTTGGTCCGGATTGAAGCGCAGGACGTGCCGGTACTGCTCGAAGACCTCCCCGTGAAGGAGCTGTGCGGAATCGGTCCCGCTCTGGATCGGGCCCTGGCCGAGATGGACATCCGGACCTGCGGCCAGCTGGGGAGGACGCCTGTGGAACGGCTGATCGGCCGCTTCGGGACCATCGGCCGTACCCTGAAGGCCCTGGGAATGGGCCGGGACGACCGCCCGGTCTTTCCGGCCGGGGAGGACCCGGAACCCAAATCGATCGGCCATAGTATGACGCTGGCGCGCGACCTTCGACGCCGGGAGGAGATCGAACATACGCTGATCGAGCTGTCCGAGAGAGTCGGACGGCGCGCGCGACGGAACCGGTACCGGGGAAACATTGTGACGCTGACGCTTCGATACTCCGACTTTCAAACGTTCAGCCGCCGGCGCCGGCTTCGGGCGTTTCTGAACGACGGGTCGGAGATTTATCTGGCGTCGCGCCGGATCCTGGAAACCGTCCGGCTGGAGCGGGCGGTCCGCCTGGTCGGCGTGGGCCTGGCCGGATTGATCCCGGACGCGGGCCAGCTTCCGCTGTTTGAAACGGAACAGCGCCGCCGTCGGCTGCTCGCCGCGATGGACGGGATCAACGACCGCTACGGCCAATGGACGGCCCGTTGGGGCACGCTGATCACGGGCCCGTCCCGCCGGACCGTGATTTCTCCCGCTTGGAGACCGAGGGGCGTCCGGGAATATCCATGAATTTACGACGCCGGTCCCCAAGGTCGAATGGATCGGCGGACCCCGCTGATATCGATTTTACGGAATTGATCCGGCCTGTTAAAATATGTTATAAGGGTGCGATGCAGATCAAAGCTTTCGGCCAATCCGACGTGGGACGCGTACGGTCATCCAACGAAGATGCCTGGGCCGTTTTTACGGACCTCCGGTTCTTCGTCGTGGCCGACGGCATGGGCGGCCATGCCGCGGGCGAGATCGCCAGTCATATGGCGGTGGACACCATGCACGATTTCATCAAGATGAGCCTCCAATCCTCCGAGGTGACCTGGCCGGCCGACACGGACCGGAATCTTCCCATCCCGATCCGACGCCTGGTCGCGGCCGGGAAATTGGCCAACGAGAAGATCTTCCAGGCCAGTCGATCCAATCCAAAACTGAACGGGATGGGCACGACCATGGTCGCGATTCTGATCGACCAGGACACCGCGCACGTCGCGCACGTCGGCGACAGCCGGGCTTATCTCTTCCGAAACGGCCGGATCGATCGACTGACGGAGGATCATTCGCTGATCAACGATTACATCCAGCAAGGGTTGCTCAAAATCGAGGAGGCCAATCAGCATCCCCTCAAGCACGTGATCACGCGGGCGCTCGGCAGCGCCGTGAAGGTCGAGGTGGATATCAAATCCGTTCCGCTCAGGGAAGGCGACGCCCTCCTCCTCTGTTCGGACGGCCTGAGCAACCTTTTGACCGACGATGAGCTGATCACCATCAGTCGGGACAGCCTCAAAGAACCCCGGACCGTCTGCCAACGTTTAATCGATACGGCCAACGAGAAGGGCGGCGAGGATAACGTTACCGTCGTATTTATTTCCAGCCAAGCCGGGGACCCCCTTCAACCCAATCTCTGAGGTCCTCCCTCCTTAAAATCGCGGCCCGAGGTTAAAAAAAGCCCCGGACCCGTCGGTTTCGCTTCCTTGTCAGAAACGCGGAAAGGTTGTAAAATTAATCAGATTGCTCGTATCTTCATTCATTGCGTCTTGACTCAAGGAAGTCGAATGAAAAACATTCTGATCGTGGACGATGAAGCGGCCGTTGCCGATTCCCTCAAGATCGCCCTCAAACCGGCCTATCGTTTCGTATGGGCCTCCGACGGGGAAGAGGCCCTCACGCTTTTCCACCGCAACCAGATCCACTTGATTCTTTTGGACATCGTCCTTCCGGGCCTGGACGGTCTGACCCTGTTGAAACGCTTTCGTGAAGTCGAACCCTCTCTCCCCATCGTCATGCTTACCGCCACCCGCTTGGTGAAAACGGCCGTGGAGGCGATGAAAATGGGGGCGACGGACTACATCGGCAAGCCGTTTGACATCGAAGAGCTCCGATTGACCATCGATAAGGCCATTGCCGCTCACGAACTGGAACGCGAGGTGCACTATCTTCGGGCGGAAGTGGGCAAAAAATACCATTTCGACAACCTTGTCGGAAAGAGCCGGGCCATACGGGAGGTTTTCCTGAAAATCGAACAGGTGGCGGATACCAAGACCACGGTCCTCGTCACCGGAGAGAGCGGCACGGGGAAGGAAATGGTGGCGCGCGCGCTTCACTACAACAGCCCCCGACGCGACAAGCCCTTCGTGGCCTTGAACTGCGCCTCCATCCCCGACAGCCTGATCGAAAGCGAGCTTTTCGGCTACGAGAAGGGTGCTTTTACGGATGCCTCCGCCCGAAAGCTCGGCCAGTTTGAAGCGGCCAACGGGGGAACCTTGTTTCTGGACGAGATCGCCGAGCTCAGTCCGGTCACCCAGGCCAAGCTGCTCCGTGTACTTCAGTCCAAGGAGTTCGTTCGAGTCGGAGGAACGCAGACCATCGAGGTGGATGTGCGCCTGATCGCGGCGACGAATAAAGACCTGGAGGACGCCATCCGCCGCAAGACCTTTCGCGAAGACCTTTATTACCGAATCCATGTCCTGCCCATCCATCTGCCCCCGCTGCGCGAACGGAAGGAAGACATTCCGCCGCTGGCCAATCATTTCCTGGCCAAGAAAGCGCACGACGATGGACGAACCGCGAAAACATTGAGCAAGGAGGCCCTGGCCTACATGATGCGCTATGACTGGCCCGGGAACGTACGGGAACTTGAAAACGTCATCGAGCAATCCGTGACGCTTTCCAGCGGCCCGATCATCGGCCCGGGCGACCTGCCCATGCAGGTTCAAACGCGTCGGAGGACCAACACGCTAAAGGACAAAGCCGTGGGCGGTCAGGTTTCACTCTCCGACGCCGTCAAATCGTTTGAGCGTGAAATCATCCAGTCCGCGCTTCAAAAAACCAATTACATCCAGACCCGGACCGCCCGTCTTCTGGGAATCACTCGAAGGGTCTTAAAATATAAAATGGACGCGCTGGGAATCACCCCGCCCGGTCATACCCTGCATTCTTCAGCCAAGATCCCTTCCCGTCGTGAACGAACGGGGTAAGGTTCGATCTTCAATTAGGAAAGAAATGACGCAATGGACAAATTTGAACAGTAAGCGGATCTTATTTATCCTGTTGATTTCCTGATTCTTTATTTACACGATCAAGATTGATGGATCAAATATGTACACCGGAAGTTTTTCCGTAAAATGGCCGAAGCAAAACTCAAATAAACGACCCGTGCTTCCCATGGAAAACCCAGTGTTTTTTCAAATTCGCCGAATGACCCCGGAGTCATATCCCCGGCATAAGAGTTGCTTATTCACTGTATCGGATTCCCTGAATTCAACCCGCCTGAATGCTCAATGCGGCTCGAACGACCTGTGGAGGCACCGATGGAATCACGACAGAGTATCCTGATCGTCGACGATGAAGCGGGTCCGCGCGAAGCGTTGAATATGATCCTGAAACCGTTCTACGGTGTCTACAACGCCGAGAGCGGTCATCAAGCCTTGGAGCTGTTGCGAAGAACGAGCGTGGACCTTGTGATTCTGGATCTCAAGATGCCGGGACTGCAAGGCACGGACATCCTCCGTGAAATCAAGCAGGAAAAAAGTCATGTCGAAGTGGTGATCCTGACGGGTTACGGAAGCTTGAAAACCGCCGTGGACGCCATCCGTCAGGGGGCCGCGGATTATCTTTTGAAACCGTTCAATGTCACCGAGATTATTTCCGTCATCAACCGGATCCTGGCCCAAAAAATGCGGCGGGATTACCTCGCGAACTTTCTCGGCGAATTGGGCGAGATGGTCGGCTACGACAGCACGATAGATAAGGTGCGCCGCGCGATGACCGATCAACCTGACTTCCTGGAATCGCTGAAGGACGTGTTCGACCGGGTTAAGGAACCACGCGATTCATCCCGGTCGGTAAACCACCTTGAATTTGTGAGGGTCCTGTCGGAAACCCTCGAGGGCAAGGATCCCTTTACCCATGGCCATTCGAGCCGGGTCAATTACTACTCCAACCTGCTGGCCCAGAAATTGGACCTGAGCCAGGAGGAGCTGCGCGACCTTCAGGTCGGCGCCTACCTCCACGACATCGGCAAGCTGGGAGTGGATACGAAGATCATTTATAAACAGGGGCCCTTCACGAGGGAAGAGCTGCTCCTGATGCGCAAGCACCCCGAGATCGGGGTCGAGCTGGTGAGTCCCATCGGGCTCTCGCACCGGGTGACCTCCATTATCCGGCACCACCACGAATTCTATGACGGAAGCGGTTACCCGGACGGATTGAAAGGAGAAGCGATCCCCCTCATCACAAGGATTGTATCGACCTCGGAAAGCTTCGACGCCATGGTAACGGACCGACCGTATCGAAAAGCCCTCCCCCTGAACGAGATTATCGCCGAACTGAAGCGATTCGCCGGCGTCCAGTTTGATCCATATCTGGTGCAGCTCCTGCTCCAAATTATCGAGGAAAAGGGGGAAGATATTTTCCCCAAACCCTTTCAACTTCACGAAACCGAACCCATCGCCCACGAATGAGGTCGGTTCATTTAAGAAAGGAACTCGGATGGGAAGCCCAACAGCAATCTTGATGGTGGGTCTGGTCGTCGGCTATCTGGTGATCGAGCGGATCTTCGTGACGTCGCCGAAGTTTTTGCCGTTCTATATCATCGGCTCGGCCATCATTGTGATGATGACGATCCGGGCCTTCTAGGCGTTCGGAAACCCGCCGACGGAAATCGATCAATGCGCCGCGAGGTCCAGCATCTCCCGGGCGTGTTGAAAAGCCGTCGGCGTCAGCTCGCGACCGCCCAGCATCCGGGCGATCTCCTCAACCCGGTCCTCCCTTTCCAAGCGCTTGATCCGCGTGACCGCGCGACCGTTGGACAGCAACTTTTCGACCGTAAAGTGCAGGGCGGCCTGGCTGGCGATCTGGGGAAGGTGCGTGATGCACAAAACCTGACGGTGTCGGGCCAGCTCCTTTAATCGCTGGCCCACGACCTCGGCCACACCGCCTCCGATCCCGGCGTCCACCTCGTCAAAAATCAGGGTCGGCACGCGGTCGACGCCCGCGAGAATGGATTTTATAGAAAGCATCAGACGGGATAACTCCCCGCCCGACGCGATCCGGGCCAGCGCTTTGAGTTCCTCCCCCGGATTGGGCGACACGAGGAACTCGATCAGGTCCGCCCCGGTCGGTTCAAGATCTTCGGCCCCCGGCCGGGGTTCGACCCGGATCTTAAATTTCGTCCTGCCCATCTTCAATCGGGCCAGTTCCTGTTCGACTTTTTTCTCGAGCGAGCGCGCCCCCCGGGTTCGTTCCCGGGTCAGTTGTTGGGCCAGATCCGCGCATTTCGCGCGCGCCTCTTCCTCCGCGCGTCGCAGGGATTTGAGACGTTCATCGTGCGTGTCAAGGGCGCCGAGCTCCTCCCTCGCCTTCTGAAGGAAGGTCAAAATTCCCTCGAGGGTCGGGGCGTATTTCTTTTTGAGAGAGGCCATCCCATACAACCGTTCTTCGACCTGCTCCAGACGCTTCGGATCGTATTCAATCCCATCCTTGTAATCCCGTAATCGTCCCGCGACCTCCCGGAGCTGCGCCGAGGCCTCGGAGCACGCCGTCGAAACGTCCTTCATCCTCTCGTCCGTCCGGGCCAGTTCATTCACCGCGGTCTCGACGCGCGCGAGCTGGGCGGCGATGGCTCCGTCCGCCGCATAGAGGTGCTGATAGGCCTCTTCCGACAGCACCGCCAGCCGTTCGGCATTGGCCAGAAGGTTACGCTCCTGCTCCAGGCGGACATCCTCGCCCGGTGAAAGGTGGGCCGTTTCGATTTCTTGAATCTGGAATCTTAGATAGTCCTCGCGCCGGGAACGGTCGCTCTCCTGGGTTCCCAGCTCGGAAAGCTCCGTTTGTATTTTTCGAAAGGCGAGATACCGGCGATGAAATTCCTCCCGGCGGGGAAGCAGCTTTCCGAACGCATCGAGAAGATACAGCTGCTGCTCCGGTTTGAGAAGCGACTGGTGTTCATGCTGACCGTGAATATCCACCAGCCCATTGCCCAACTGCTGGAGTTGTCCGATGGAAACGAGGCGGCCATTGACCTGGGCGCGGCTTTTCCCGGCGCGGCCGACGACGCGGCGGATGACCAGCTCATCCCCCGACCCATCCGAAAGATCCATCTCCCGGAGCTGGGCGGCCAACGGACCTTCCCTCGAAACTTCAAAGGCCGCCTCCAGGACGGCCTCGTCGCAATCGGTGCGGATCTGTTCGGAGGACGCGCGGCCGCCCAGCAGCAGATCCACGGCATCCACCACGATGGACTTCCCCGACCCGGTCTCCCCGGTCAGGACGTTGAGCTGCTCGTGAAACCGAATTTCGAGACGGTCGATAATGGCGAAGTTTTGAATGCGCAGCTCGCGCAGCATGGAACTCTCAAGCGGATGATGATGCGGGGACCCGTTTACTTCCCGGCCAGAAGCGAATCGATCTTGTCCTTGAACTGCTTTTTCGCCGCCGCGCCCACAATCTTATCGACCGGCTTTCCATCCTTGAAGAAAAGAAGGGTCGGGATGCCCATAATCTGGTAGCGACTGGCCACGTCGGGATTTTCATCCGTGTTGAGCTTGAAGACACGCAAGCGACCTTCGTATTCCTGGGCCAGTTCGTCCACGACGGGAGCGATCATCTGGCACGGTCCGCACCACACGGCCCAGAAATCAATCATGGTGAGCCCATCGCCCTTTAACACCTCCTGATCCCAGCTTTTCGAATCCACCTTCAGCGGTTTTGCCATGAATATCCCCTTTCCATCGTGCTTTGTGAAATGAGAAAATTTTATACCACTTTCCACGTGGTGTCAATTCATCATTGACCTTCAAGTGAACCGGCCAAGAAAAAAGCCCCCGCCGTTTGCCGCGGCGGGGGCCTTCTCCTCCATCCGACCGCTCTTAGTACATCCCTTCCATTCCGCCACCGCCGGGCATCATGGGAGGCGTTTTCTTTTCTTCCGGCAGCTCGGCCACCATCACCTCGGTGGTCAACATCAGTGCGGCCACGCTCGCCGCGTTCTGAAGGGCCGTTCGGGTGACCTTGGTCGGATCGATGATTCCGGCCTCGACCATGTCCACATAGGTCTCGCTGACGGCATCAAAACCGACGTTGGTCTTCTCCTTGCGGGTCCGCTCCACCACCACCGAACCTTCAAACCCCGCATTGATCACGATCTGACGAATGGGTTCCTCGAGGGCGCGTTTGACGATCGACACGCCGACCTGCTGATCCCCCTCGAGCTTGAGTTTTTCCAGGACCGGGATGCAACGGAGAAGCGCCACGCCGCCGCCCGGAACGATCCCCTCTTCCACCGCGGCCTTCGTCGCGTGAAGGGCGTCCTCGACGCGGGCCTTCTTCTCCTTCATTTCGGTCTCGGTCGCCGCGCCCACATTGATCACGGCCACGCCGCCGACGATCTTGGCCAGCCGTTCCTGGAGCTTCTCGCGATCGTAATCCGAGGTGGTCTCTTCGATCCGGGCCTTGATCTGCTTCACCCGACCCTGGATCTTTCCCTGATCCCCGGCCCCTTCGATGATCGTCGTGTTGTCCTTATCGATGTTGATCCGCTTGGCCCGGCCGAGATCCGTGACCTTGACGTTCTCAAGCTTCAAACCGAGATCTTCCGAGATGACCTGTCCGCCGGTCAGGACGGCGATGTCTTCCAGCATCTCCTTGCGCCGATCCCCGAATCCCGGGGCCTTCACGGCCGCACAATGAAGCGTTCCGCGAAGCTTGTTCACCACGAGCGTGGCCAGGGCCTCTCCCTCCAGCTCCTCGGCAATGATCACGAACGGCTTACCCATCCGTGCAATCTGTTCCAGAATGGGAAGCAGGTCTTTCATGGCACTGATCTTCTTTTCATGGATCAGGATAAAGGGATCCTCCAACGTGCATTCCATCCGTTCCGGATCGGTGACGAAGTAGGGCGATAGGTATCCTCGGTCGAACTGCATCCCCTCGACCACATCCAGCGTCGTGGTCATGCTCTTGGCCTCCTCGACCGTGATCACCCCGTCTTTGCCGACTTTTTCCATGGCCTCGGCGATCAACTCGCCGATGGTTTTGTCGCTGTTGGCCGAAATGGTGCCGATCTGCGCGATCTCTTTCTTGGTCTGGCAGGGTCGGGACAATTTCTTCAACTCGTCGATGACGACGTCGACCGCCCGATCGATGCCCCGCTTCAGTTCCATGGAATTGGCGCCGGCCGACACGCTCTTGACGCCCTCTTTGAAGATCGACCAGGCGAGCACGGTCGCGGTCGTCGTTCCGTCTCCGGCCGCATCGCTGGTCTTGCTGGCCACTTCCTTGACGAGCTGAGCCCCCATGTTCTCGTACGGATCTTTGAGCTCGATCTCCTTGGCCACGGTGACGCCGTCTTTGGTGATGGTCGGCGCGCCGAATTTCTTGTCGATCATCGCATTTCTTCCCTTCGGTCCCAGCGTGGCCTTGACCGCTTCCGTCAATTGGTTGACACCCCGAAGAACGGCCCCGCGGGCGGACTCGCTAAACAACATCTGCTTTGCCATATCAGCTCCTCTTTCATGATGGGTCGAACGGAACGATTGCGGCCCCGTTCGATGCATGGGTTAATAAATCATTCGTGTGGATCGTTCTTATTTTTCAAAGATACCGAGGATGTCTTCTTCCTTGACGATGAGGTAATCCGTTCCGTCCATGTTGATTTTGCTTCCGGAATACTTGTCGAATAAGACGACATCCCCGACCTTCAAACTCTTGACCTCGGCGCCCACCGCTTCGATTTTGCCCTTCTGCGGTTTTTCCTTCGCGGCTTCGGGGATATAGATCCCTCCCGGAGTTTTTTCCATCTCTTCCGAGTAGCTCACGAACACACGGTCCTTGAGCGGCTTGAATTTCATTGAAACCTCCCCTTTCTTTTGCGTCGCTTGTACAGACATGATTCATTCCCCCCTTTCGTTATTCTAAATCGTTTCGTGATTCGCCAAATAAATTAGCACTCATAGACGGCGAGTGCTAATTTACACCATCGAAATTTGGGTGTCAAGTCTTTTTTTAAAAAATGAAGACGCCCGGCCTTCCGGCCGGGGATCGCGCCCGGGGTTCGGATTCAACTCGAGGCCTGCACCGGCTTTATCTCCTTGAAAATCTCCCAGGTCTTCAGAAGGTCGATGGCCTTTTGAAGTTGAATATCCTCCGTCTCGGGGGCCGCCTCGCCGGACGGCGGCGCCGGTTCTTGTTTTATTTCCTTGTCGGGACGCGGTTCCGCATTCTCGTTTTTCAGATGCCTTTCCAGGTCCTTTTCACGTAACGCGGGAGGGGCTTGTGAAGAGCCCTTGACCGGCAAAGGTTTGACAACGATATCCGGTGTGATCCCGATATTCTGTATCGAACGCCCCTTCGGCGTGTAATATTTGGCCGTGGTCAGCCGCAGACCGGAACCGTCGGACAGCTGTAATATGGTTTGGACGGATCCTTTTCCGAACGTCGTCGTTCCAAGGATGATTCCACGACCCCAATCCTGCAAGGCCCCCGCCACAATCTCGGAAGCGCTGGCGCTTCCTTCGTTCACCAGCACGATCATGGGATAGGTGTCGTAGGGATTTTTGTCGCTGGACTGATACTCGTCCTTTTGTTTATTGGGATCGCGGCCTTTGATGGACACCACCACCTTGCCCGGCGGGATGAACAATTCGGTCGTTTCGACCGCCGCGGTGAGCAGCCCCCCGGGATTATTCCGGAGGTCCAGAATAATGGACTTCATTTTCTGATCCTTTAACTTCTTCAACGCGGCCGCCAGATCCTTGGCGGTCATTTCCTGAAATTGGCTCACCCGAAAATACCCGATGCGGTCGTCCAGCATCTTGCTTTTGACGCTGTCGATCTTGATCGTCTCCCGGACCAGATCAAACACCAGCGGCTCATCGGTCCCCTCCCGTTCGATGGTCAGCTTGACCTTGGTGCCCTTCGGCCCGCGCATCTTTTCCACGGCCTCCATCAGGGTCATTTCTTTCGTGGATTCCTCGTCGACCTTGACGATGAAATCCCCGGACTTGATCCCGGCCCGGTCGGCCGGGGTTCCCTCGATCGGGGCGATGACCGTCAAATGGTTTTCCTTGATGCCGATTTGGATCCCCAGCCCCCCGAATTCCCCTTTGGTGTCCACCTGCATTTCCTTATACATATCCGGAGACATGAAAGCCGAATGCGGATCCAAGGTGTTGAGCATCCCCCGGATGGCACCGTACACCAAATCCTTGCTGTGGGTTTCCTCCACGTAATTTTTCTGGATCAGGGACAGAACCTCGGCGAATATTTTAAGCTCCTCGTAGACCTCCGCTTCCGCCGATAGCGCGTTCCGAAGTCCCTTCCCGACCATCATCCCGGTCGTGAAGACGGTGATTAACAGGATAATGACGATGCCCATCAAGGTCTTTTGTTGCTTGTGCATAATCTCCTCCCAGAATGACGCCCGATTTAAAAACGCCCGCTCATCGCCGTTTCAGCCATGTCAGGGGATCGACCGGATCCGCCCCGTGGCGAATTTCAAAATAGAGATTGTTGTCGCTCGTCAGGCCGGTATCCCCGATCTCACCGATGACCTGGCGTTGCGAGACCGTATCGCCCGGCGAGACCAACAATTTGGCCGCGTGGGCGTAGAGCGTGAAATAATTTTTCCCGTGATCGATGATCACCAAGAGCCCGTAGCCTCGGAACCAATCGGCGAAGACCACCGAGCCGCCGTAGACCGAACGAATGGGACTGCCCTGGCTGGACTGGATTTCAATCCCTTTACGAAATACATAGGTATCGAACCGAGGATGCTTCTGGCGGCCAAAGAGGGTGACCACCCGCCCCAGGGTCGGCCAATCCAGGTGTCCGCGTTGAAACGCAAACCCTTCGCCGGGGGACGGCTCCCGACGGGCCCGGCGCTGTTTTTCCAGCTCTTGAATGAGGCCCTTGAGCCTTGCGGCCGAGTCCTCCAGTTCGCGGAGGGTCCGCTCATAGGTCGTTTTCTCGTCGCGAATGCTGGCCAGCAGCAGGTCCTTCTTCCTCTTTTCAGTGTGGATCTCGGACAGTTTCTGTGTGATTTCGTTCTTATACTCCAGAAGGTCGGCCCGGGCTTTGCGCTCGGCGGCCTCCTTGGGCTCCAAGCGCTCCACCGCCGACTGATAACTCCGGAGCAGGTCGCTTTCCTTGTTTGAGATCCAAGTCAGGTAATAATACCGCCTCAGAAAATCATAATGGTCGCTCGACGTAAACAGGACCTTCAACGTGTTAAATCGCCCTTCCTGATACAACACCCGGAGCCTCTCCCGAACCCGCCCTTGTTTGGACTCGATCTCGCGCCTCAGGGCGCTCAGGTCGCCGTCCAGCTGTTCGATCTCCTGATCCCGCTCGATCAATTGCAGGTTCACCACCCGGAGCTCTTTCTTCTTGAGGGTCCGCTGGTAATCCACCTCTTCCAGATTCGCGAGGATCGAATTCTCCCGTTTGGCCGCGTCGCGGCTCTTACGGCGCTGCTGGTCGATCTTTTGTCTCAGGCGATCCAGCTCCTGCTTTTCCTGGGTCACTTTTTTCGAGACCGAATCGGACGGCGACTCGGCCGACCCGTCGACGCCCGTCAGGAAAAGAACCGGGGCGAGGACCGCCAGAACGCACAGCGTCGGAATCAAGACCCGTTTCACATCAGACACCCTCGATCAGAGCCCAAGCGCCTCCCAGCGACCACGTCGAGCAAGAGGGGGATTTCCCCTATTTCCAATTTAGGATTTACGTCCCCCCGAGGAAAATTTTGGTGAATCGAAAATGGCAAATCCCAAATAGGGCAACCCGAAACCTCAAATCCATAAAGTGACGGGGCGACGCAAGCCCCTATAAGAGTCTTCGTATCGAGACAAGACTCCCCGTGCAACCCAGTCCAACGCCGACCGCCAAGAACAGGAGCAACCAGTCCACCGGCAAAAACATCAAATTCATCGGGCCGCCGAGAAAACCCCCGACCTCGGCCAATCGGTTCTTGGCCAGTTCAAAGATCCCGCGCAACAACCCGACGGCGAGAACGCCGCCGATCAGTCCCATCAACGCGCCCTCCATCAGAAAGGGCATTTGGATATACGCGCGGGTGGCGCCGATCAGCTGGAGCACTTCGATGTCCTCCAGGCGCGACCAGACCGTCAACCCGATGGTGCCGGCAATGATCACCACCGCCGCCAGTCCGAGGATGAGCCCGATCACCGCGCTCCCCACTCTCACGGCTTCCAGAACGGCGTTGACGTTATCGACCCATTCGCGACCGTACTGGATATCCTCGACGCCGTTCAGTCCTTTGAACTGTTGCGCCAGCCGTTGAACGGCCTCCGAAGTCTGATACGCTTTTTCCAAGGTCAATTCAAGGGAAGCCGGCAAGGGATTGTCCCCCAGCCCCTTGAGGAGAATATCCTGGCCCTCCAACGACCGGCGGAAGTTCTCCAGGGCCGCCGCCTTTGAAACGTAGACGACACTTGAGACCCCGGGCTCCTCCCGAACTTTTCCCTCCAGCTCGGCCCTTTCCTTATCCGGGAGCCCGTCCCGGAGGTAAAGGATCACCTTGATTTCCTGCTGAAGCGATCCGACCAGGGCGTCGAGGTTAAAATACACCAGGAGAAAGACCCCGAAGAGCATCATCGTAAAGGCGATGGTGGCCATCGAGATCAACGTGGTCGACTTGTTGCCCCGAAGATTGAGCAGCGTCTCTTTCAGAAAATACCGGAGCTGTCGCATCAACCGCCCCCCGCCGCAATCCTTCCCTCTTTGAGAACGATCACCCGGCGCGGGACGCGCGACACGATGTCCCGGTTGTGGGTCGCCACCAGCATGGTCGTCCCTCTCGTGTTGATCGTTTTCAACAGTTCGAAGATCTCCGTGGTCAGATCGGCGTCGAGGTTTCCGGTCGGTTCGTCCGCCAGCAGGACCATCGGACGGCTCACGATCGATCGCGCCACGCACACCCGCTGCTGTTCCCCTGCGGAAAGCATGGACGGAAGCAGGTCTTTTTTATGATCCAGCCCGACCGATCCGAGCACCTCGGCGACCCGTCTCCGAATTTCGGGCGGGGACACCCCGGCGATTTGCAGGGCCACGGCGACGTTGTCAAAGACCGTTTTTTTCTGGAGAAGTTTAAAATCCTGAAAGATAAACCCGATGCTTCTTCTTAGGTGCGGCAGACCGGATTCCTTCAGCCGGGCCACGTTTCTGTTTTGGATCACAATCTGACCCGCATCCGGCTGCTCCAAACCGAACAGAAGCTTCAGAAGGGTCGATTTTCCGGCTCCGCTGGGGCCGGTGAGCCACACGAATTCGCCCTTCTCGATTTGAAGGGTGATATCCTCCAAGGCCATGCGGTGACGGCCGTAGGATTTATAAACGTGAAAGAGCTGGATCATTCGCTACGGTTTCTTACGCTCCTCCCGGGCGGCCAGGTAGTCCAGAATCATGTCGTCCAGACTTTTCTTCCGGTCCGACGCCGACGATGGAGGACTCTCGGGCGCGGGGCTTGACGCGGGAGGGGGGGCCGCCACCGGCTTCGCCTCGGTCCGGGTCGCCCCCGAGGAAATTCGGCCCGTCTGCAGATCCTCGATCATTTTCTTGTGCTGTTCGTTCATCAGGTCCTTCAGGATGGCCGGCAGGTTTTCGGCCTTGACGATGTCGGCATAACCGGTCTTGCGGGTGGCGAGAATGGCGCCGGACTGGAACAGAATCGTGACGATCGTCGCGTTCTTTTGGCCGGTGTCCTCGGTTTGAACATGATAGATCTTGCCCTGATGTTCAATATCCGTATTCAGTCCGGTAATCATCTTGAGCGGAAATCCCCTCCGGCCTCAAAGGCATTCTGAATCAATTCGATTTCCAACGCGCGATTCGCGAACCCCTGAATCAGGACCAGATCAAAACGACACGGACAATCCTTAATCCGCCGCCTCGCCATATAGCCCGCCGCCAGAACACTCAGCTGTCGTTGTTTTCGCGAGTCCACCGCGAACGACGCCCCCCCGTAGCGGGTATTGCGCCGGGCCTTGACCTCGATGAAAACCAGGACGTCCCGGTCGTAGGCGATCAGATCGATCTCCCCCCGCCCGATCCGTATGTTCCGGCCCACGACCCGATATCCGCGCCGTTCAAGAAAGCGGACCGCCTCCGTTTCCGACTGCTCTCCGAACGAACGGCTCTCAAGGCTCATGATCCGCCCTAAGTGAGCGTCCGGACTTCGGCGAGCTCGGTCGAGTCGCTTGGCCGGCGCGAACCCGGGGGCCCGGGGGGCATGCGGGAACCTTGTTTCATGATGGCGGCAGCGGGCCCCGGCCATCATCGGTCCGGACGCCTCGAAAGCTTTTTCGATGGATCGGACAGGGCCCGAAGCGCGTCAGGGCCTCCAGATGCTCCGCCGTCCCGTACCCCTTATGAGAGCGGAAGCGGTACTGCGGAAACTCGCGATCGTGCTCCAGCATCAAACGATCCCTCGTCACCTTGGCGATCACCGAAGCCGCCGCGATGCTTTGACTCCGATCATCCCCCCGGATCAAGGCCTTCTGCGGGATCTGAAGATCGGGTACGGTCAGGGCATCGACCAACAGATAATCGGGAGCGAGCGCCAGCCCCTCCAGGGCCCGGACCATGGCTCGAAACGTCGCCTGGAGGATGTTGATCCGGTCGATCACGTCCGGGCCGACCACCCCGACGCCGACCGCCAAGGCGCGTCCTCGGATCGCATCGAAAAATCGTTCCCGCTGGCGGACGGTCAGCTTCTTTGAGTCGCGCAGCCCCGGAAAAAGGGCGTCGCGGGGAAGAATGACCGCGGCGGCGACCACCGGACCGGCCAAGGGACCGCGTCCCGCCTCGTCCAACCCGGCGATCCGACGAAATCCCTCTGCGTAGGCGATGCGTTCAAAACGGGTTCGATCCGCTTCGGGGCCCTCCGCCGATTCGGGCTCCAGGGGACCGGCCCTATCCCGCCGCCTCGGATCCCGCACCGGAGGCCCGCTCCCCGTAGTGGATTAAGAAAACCATCGTCAGCTTTTTTCCGCTTTGACCGTTTCAGGCTCCGGCTCCGCGGCCAGACTCTTTTCGATCAAGTCCACGGCGTATTCCCGCTCCGCGATCTTGGCCTCCTTGCCTTGCTTCGTCCGCAGATAATACAGCTTGGCCCTCCGGACGCGCCCTTCCCTGACCACCTCGATTTTCTCGAGCGTCGGTGAATGCAGCGGAAACACCTTTTCCACGCCCACGCCGAAGGAGAGCTTGCGCACCGTCACCATCTCACGATGGCCCCCGCCCTTTCGGGCGATCACGACGCCTTCGAACACCTGGGTCCGCTCCTTCTCCCCTTCCATCACCTTGGCGGAGACCCGAACGGTATCTCCCACTTTAAACGCCGGTATCTGAGTCTTTTTTAAACCCTGTTCGATCCGATCCAACCGATTCATGACGAACCCCCCTCCTCCTCGTCCCAACCGTTCCACACGGCATGTTTCCGCTCAGCGAACGCCCTCCCTGCCTGTTTCCCTCTTCAACTCCTCCAAGGTCTTACGATCCTCCTCCGTCAGATCGATCTCATCGAGCAGCTCCGGCCGTTTTTGAAACGTATTCAAAAGGGCCTGTCTTCGACGCCAACCCCGGATGGCCGCGTGATTCCCGGAGATTAATACCTCCGGAATATTCAGGCCGCGAAACAGCGCGGGGCGCGTATAATGCGGATAGTCCAGCAAGGCGCCGGCGAAGGAGTCTTCCTGCGCCGATTCCGGATCGCCCAGAACGCCGGGGACCCACCGCACCGCCGCGTCCATCATGACCAGGGCCGGCAACTCGCCGCCCGTCAGGACGTAATCTCCGATCGAAATTTCTTCCAGCTCCAGGCCCTCGCGCACCCGCTCATCCACGCCTTCATAACGGCCGCAGATGAACACGAGCCGCCGCTCCTCCCGGCCGAACTCGACTGCCAGCGACTGTCCGAACCGCCTTCCTTGCGGCGAGGTGAGGATCAGCCGCAACGCTTCCCCCTGAGACCGAATCGCGTCCACCGCACGGAATATGGGCTCCGGCTTCAAAACCATCCCCGCCCCTCCGCCATACGGATGATCATCCGCCGTGCGGTGTTTATCCCGCGTGAAGTCGCGGAGGTTGTGAACCCCAACGTCGAGCAGCCCCTTTTCCACGGCCCGCCGCAGCATGCCGTGCTCCAGGACCGGGCGAACCAGATCCGGGAAAAGGGTGATGATATCACATTTCATCATAAATCAAGCAATCCTTCCATCCAGCGAAGGACCATCCGTTTTTCCGTCAGGTCGACCGCGATCACGATCGACTTGATCGCCGGAATCAGCCGCTCCCGTTCCCCGTCCCGTACCACCAACACATCGTTGCCGCCGGTCGGCCAGATCTCCCGGATCACGCCGAGATACCGGCCGTCCTCCAGGTAAACCTGAAGGCCCACCAGGTCATGCTGGAAGTAGGAACCCTGGGGGAGCCGTATCGCTTCGGAACCCGGAATCCGCACCGTCCCTCCCACAAAGCGCTCGACCTGTTCCACCGTTTCGATCTCGCGGCAGAACAGGACCACCGAATCCCGGTCGGTGCGAACCTCGTCAATCGTGCAGGTCTGCCGGGTTCCGTCGACGGCCTCCAGCACGGCCCCCGCGAGCCGTCGGAAGCGACCCGGATCCTCCGTCAGAGGCCGGATCTTCAATCCGCCCTTCAGACCGAAGGGTTTTGTGATCTCCCCGATCACAACCCAGTCGTCAAGCGACGCCCTCTCCTCACTCGAGGATCTCAAGAACGCACCGTTTGCCCAATTTGGTCCCCGCGGCATTCAAGATCGTCCGCATCGACCGCGCGGTCCGCCCCTGTTTTCCGATCACCTTGCCCAGGTCGTCCTGCGCCACCCGAAGCTCGATGATGGTCGTCTTTTCACCTTCGGTCTCTCTCACCGACACCGACTCCGGCTTGTCCACCAAAGACTTCGCGATATACTCGATCAGCTCTTTCATCGGGGCCACCTCCATCCTCACACTCCGTGCCGTGGACGAACGTCACCTTCACTCGGAGAACGAACTTCTGCGGGTTGGTCCAGGAGGATCCGGCCGTGACTGGAGATGTTGCGATCGATCCTCCGTTATTTCGCCGTCTTGATCTGTTGATACAATCCGGCCTTCTTAAACAGCCGTTTCACCGTATCGGATACCTGCGCCCCCTTCTTGAGCCATTCCACGGCCCGCTCCTGTTTCACCTGGACGGCGGCCGTCTTGGCCAGGGGATCGTAGTTGCCGATGATCTCAAGGCACCGACCGTCCCGCGGCATGCGGGAATCGGCCACGACGATCCGGTAGAACGGACGCTTATGCTTTCCCTTGCGGGTCAAACGAATGATGGTTGCCACTCCGTACAACTCCTTTCTTATCGGGGGGCCGCTTCGGCAGCCAGGGCACAAAGTCCTCGCACGCCCCCGTGCCCCCGCGGTCGCGCCGGCCAAGCGACTCGACTGAGCTCGCCGAAGTCCGGACGCTCCCTTGTATGGACCACAATGCTGTGGCCGGGTTGTTAAAAATTCCGTAGAAGATTCGCCAGCCCCGATCGGCCCGGCGAACGGGACAGCGTCTTCATCAATTTCCGAATCTGAAGAAACTGTTTGAGGAGGCGGTTGACCTCCTGAACCGTGGTCCCGCTTCCCCGCGCGATCCGTTTGCGTCGACTGCCGTCGATCAGATCGGGACGGGCGCGTTCCTGCGCCGTCATGGAATTGATGATCGCTTCCACCCGCGTCAATTCCTTCTCCGGGAGCCCCCCCGCCGAGGCATTTGGCAGGAGCCGTCCCGCCCCCGGCAGCATTCCGATCAGGCTCTCCATGGAGCCCATCTTTTTCACTTTTCGGAGCTGGTCCCGAAAATCCTCGAACGAAAAACCCGACGTCTGCCATTTCCGGGCGGTCGCCTCGGCCTGCTCCTTCGAGAAAACCTCCTCGGCGCGCTCGATCAGCGAGAGGACGTCCCCCATCCCCAGGATCCGGGAGGCCATCCGGTCCGGGTGAAACGGCTCCAACGCGTCGGTTTTTTCCCCCACCCCGATAAACTTGACCGGGACGCCGGTCACGGCCCGTACGGAGAGAACCGCCCCGCCCCGGGCGTCGCCGTCCAGCTTGGTCAGGACGATCCCCGTCAGTCCGATCTCCCGGTGAAACCGTTCCGCCATCTGGACCGCGTCCTGGCCGGTCATCGCATCGGCCACGAGGAGAACCTCGTTCGGATTCACCTCGGTCTTGATGCGCTTCAACTCGGCCATCAGGGGCTCGTCCACATGGAGCCGACCGGCGGTGTCCAGGATCACCAGATCATCGTGCCGCTCCCGGGCCCGCGCGACCGCCTCGCGGCAGACGCCGACGGCGTCGTCGGCCGGAAGGGTCTGGGTCTCCACCCCGATCTGACGGCCCAAGGTCACCAGCTGATCCACGGCCGCCGGCCGCCGCGGATCGGCCGCCGCAAAAAGAACCCGCCGCCCCTCCTGCTTAAACCGATGCGCCAGCTTGGCCGCCGTGGTCGTCTTGCCCGATCCTTGAAGGCCGACCAGCATCAGGACGGTCGGAGGGTTGGGCGAAAGATGCAGCGGCTTGCCTCCGGAAAGATCCTCGCCCATCAAACGGCGCAGCTCTTCCCAGACGATCTTGACGACCTGCTGACCGGGCGTCAGGCTTTCGCGAACCTCCTGACCGACCGCCTTCTGCCGGACGGCGGCCAGAAAATCCTTGACGACTTTGAAATGGACATCGGCTTCAAGAAGGGCGAGTCGGACTTCCTTCAGTGCGGCATCAATATCGCTTTCACTTAAGACACCCCGGCCTCTTAGTTTCTTAAAGATGCTTTCCAGCTTTGAGGAAAGCCGGTCCAACACGACAAAAACCTCCGCCACCGTTGATCAGCGAGCCAAATCTTATCCGCGCTTCCCGTCATAAATTTTTATTAAGTTTAAAGAATCAAGCCATTAATGTCAAGGATAAAATCGGCCGATCGGCCCCGGATAGATTTGACATGCTCCCTGTTTCTCTGGCATAATTCACTGCTTTGCAAGAGGATAATGCCCGGCCTGTTTGAGTGCAGGGCTGGGAGCATCGGAAGGGCGAAGCCCGCACGGGCCCCCACATTGGATTGTCGGCGACGTGAGCCCCTATAAATATGGATAAGACGACGCGGAATCTGTGGGTGGCGTTCCTGGAAGAAGCCAAGGCCAACCGCGTCTACACGGCCTTCGGCCTCAGGGCCATGGAGGAAAACCATCCGGAGGTCGCCCAGCTTTTCCTCGAGGTGGCCGGGGCCGAAACGGCCCACGCGATCAGCCATCTCAAGGTCGTGGGGCAGATCAAGTCCACGCTTGAAAATCTCCGTTTCGTGGTCGAGTCGGAGCAGTTTGAAACCGGACGGGTGTATCCCAGGATGATCCAGGAGGCCCTCGACGAGGGCCGGAAGGACGCGGCCGAGACCTTTCGTCTGGCGATGAACCGGGAGCATTACCACCTCGGACTCTTCACCGAGGCGCTCAAAGAGTTCGAACGGAAATCGGGCGTGCCGGCCCGCACGGCGGCCTCTCCATCCTCCGGGGTAAAGACGGAGGGTTCCGCCGCCGCGCGGCCGGAGATCCGATCGGCCGCCGGCCGAAATCCGTCGGTTCCGGAGGTCAAAGAGGAAAAGGGGCGGATCGCGACGCTCGAGCGCATCCGCGAGGTGGTGTTCGGGATGCAGGACGGTCTGGTCTCGACGGTGGCGGTCGCCGCCTCCGTCATGGCCGCCACCGCCCATCGCCCGATCGTTTTCATCGCCGGCCTGACCACCGCGATGGCCGGAACGATCGCGATGGGCACCGGGAGTTATCTCGCCTCCAAGGCCGAAAAAGACCTCCACTCGGCCGAGATCGAGAAGGAGGCCCGGGAGCTGGCGACGAACCCCGATGAAGAAATGGCCGAGCTGATCGAGCTGTATCTTCAGGAGGGATTGACCCTGGAGGAGTCGGAGCGGCTGGCCGATCGCGTCGCCTCGGACCGGAAGTTGTGGCTGAAGACGCTGACCGAAAAGGAGCTCGGTCTCACCCCGGAGGATCTGGCCAGCCCGACCAAGGACGCGTTCACCATGGGGATCTCGTTCATGCTGGGCGCGATCGTTCCCCTGATTCCCTATATTTTCCTCGGAACGATGGCCGTGATCGGGGCCTCGATCGCGGTCACGGTCGCGACGCTGTTCGTGGTGGGACTGGCCAAGGCCCGCGTGACGGGGAAACATCCCCTTCGGGCCGGGTTGGAGGTCATGATCATCGGAACCGCTTCAGGGCTGCTGGGATACTTTATCGGGACCGTGCTCCCTCAGATGTTTGGAATGACCATGACGCCGTAGAAAATTCCCCGCCGGGTTGAATTTTCCCCTATTTACGATTCACTATTTACTGAGTTTTCCGTAAGGGCAGCAAATAGTAAATGGTAAATGGTTTGTAAACCGGGTCCCATCGTCTAGCCCGGCCTAGGACGTCGCCCTCTCAAGGCGAAAACGCGGGTTCGAATCCCGCTGGGACCA
>DATKAN010000063.1 GCA_035498035.1 Nitrospiria bacterium | reverse complement strand
CTCGAACAGCAAGGAATACGCCGCGATGAAGCTGACGCTGTTCCTTTCGGCCGGCGCGGTCGTGGCCCTGGTCGCGATACTGATCATCTACGCGACCTCCGGTCTGCACACCTTCAACATCGTCGAGCTCCAGGCCCACGGGCATGTCCCGAAATACCTGCATTCGATTCTTTTCCTGCTGATCTTCTTCGGCTTCGCCTCGATCGCGCCGATCTGGCCGCTCCATTCCTGGTCTCCGGTCGGCCATGCCGCGGCCCCGGCTGCGGTCAGCATGCTCCATGCGGGCGTCTTGATGAAGCTGGGCCATTTCTCGATCATCCGGGTCGGGTATACCTTGTTTCCCGAGGCGACGCGAGAATGGATGCCGCTGGCCGCGATCCTTTGTATCTTCAGCATCGTCTACGGCGGGCTCGTGGCCTATTTCCAACGGGACACCAAGTACGTGATCGGGTATTCCTCATCCAGCCATATGGGCTACGTCTTTCTCGGGATGGCCGCGCTGAACGTCATCAGCCTGACGGGGGCGGTTCTTTATATGTTCGCCCACGCGCTCGCGACCGGGATGCTGTTCGCGATCGCCGGATACGTTTACGATCAAACCCATACGCGGGATATCCCGTCGCTGGGAGGGCTGTCGTCCAAAATGCCCTTCATCGCCGGAATCTTCATCGTGGCGGTGGCGGCCTCGTTCGGGCTGCCGCTCACGGTGAATTTCATCGGCGAGCTGATGATCCTGGTCGGAAGCTGGAACATCTATCCGGTCCAGACGATCATCGCGGTGCTGGGGATCGGTCTGACGCTGGCCTATCTCTTCCGGATGATGCGGGGCGTCTTCTATGGCCCGCTGGATCCGCATTACGCCCATGTCCATGACGCGAGTCCGATCGTCGACCGACTTCCGCTTCTGGTGATGGCCGCGACCAGCATCTACTTCGGCCTCTTCCCGTCGCAGTTTATCCAGGTGATCAAGGCCGGCGTCGTTCCCTTGATCGCCGCCATTCAGGGCGACGCGTCCGTCGCGCAGATCGGAGGACCGTTCTGACCATGCCCTTTACCTTCACGATGACGCCGGCCGATGTCGAGCTGTTGATGCCCGAAATTTTAATGACGGGGCTTTTGAGCGTCATCCTCGTCCTCGATTTTCTATTTCCGCGGATCGGAAAGACTCAGCTCGCCTGGCTTTCGATCGCCGGAATGGGAGGGATCTTCGCGCTGCTCGCGGACTATTTTATCGAGGGCCGGCACGGGACGATGTTCAAGGAGATGTATATCGTCGATCCGCTGGCGATCTTCTTCAAGGCCTTCATACTGGGCACGACGATCCTCGTCTTCCTGGCCTCGATGGATTACCTGAAAAAGGTCCCGCACTTCCGGGGCGAGTACTATTTTCTCGGACTGCTCGCCGCGCTGGGAATGATGCTGATGGTCTCGGTGAACGACCTTCTGAGCATGTTCATCACGCTCGAGTTCTCGACCTTTTCGTTCTATATTCTGGTCGCCTACCTGCGGGACGACGCGGAGTCGAACGAGGCGGGTCTGAAGTATTTCATACTGGGTGTATTCGCGGCGGGGCTGCTCGCCTTCGGGATCAGCCTCCTCTACGGCGAGACGGGAAGCATCATGTTCACGGACTTCGCCAAGATGCACGGCCATCTGACGCCCGGAATGATCATCGGCTTCCTGTTGATTTTTGTGGCGCTGGGCTTCAAGGTCGGCGCGGTGCCCTTCCATGCCTGGGTGCCGGACATCTAGCAGGGCGCGCCGACGCCGGTGACCGCCTTCCTCTCGATCGCACCCAAGGCCGCGACCTTCGCCATACTGCTACGCATCTTCATGGCGACGGTGGGAGACATCAAGGACGAATGGGTCTGGCTGATCGTCGGGGTCTCGGCGATCTCGATGACCTACGGGAACATCGTGGCGATCGCTCAGAAGAACATCAAGCGGCTCCTGGCTTATTCCGGGATCGCGCAGATCGGGAACGTGCTGATCGGCCTTGCGGCCGCCAGCAAGATGGGGGGCGACTCGGTACTGTTCTACTTCCTGACCTATCTCTTTGCGAACGTCGGGGCTTTCGCGGTCGTGATCATCTTCTCGAACATGACGAACAGCGATCAGCTCGAGGATTACGACGGCCTCTCGCGCCGCTCGCCGCTGCTGGCCTTCGCGCTGCTGATCTTCTTCCTGTCGCTGGCCGGCGTCCCGCCGCTGGCCGGATTTATCGGCAAGCTTTACGTCTTCGCCGCGGCAATGAACGAGGGCCTCGTGGCGCTGGTCGTGATCGGCGGGATCAACATCGTCATTTCGATGTATTACTACCTGGTCGTCATCAAGCGCGTCTACATCAACATGCCCAAGGAAAACACCCCGATCCCGGTCTCGTTTCCGATGCGCCTGGTCCTCTTCACCGCCGTCGGCGGGGTACTGTTCCTCGGCATCTACCCCAAGGCCTTCATCGAAATCTCGGTCGCCGCGACGAATCTGTTCGGAAGGATGATTTGAATCCGAATCGGCGTCGGAACGAATCCACCGCCGCGTCAGCCGCGGGTGGTCGGGCTCGGGCGGTCTATCCCGATAGAGCGGCCATATTCTTCCAGGGCCTGGGCGATGATCCGGTCGGCCGTCGGCTTTAGCACCAGAAAAGCCAGCCATCTATTCAAAGGGCCTTTGACTTCGAAAACCCCCTTGAACGTGATCCGGGTTTTCCCGGACCCTTCCGGATCAAACTCAAGCCGATCCCTCGCGTTTGCGATCGGGAGCGGTTTTCCATCCATCCAGTCGCCCAGATGCCGATCGGCATAAAGGTGCCCCTTCACGAAATCCGTGATCAAGATTTCGCTAACCAGGGTGCTGCCTCCCGGAATATGCAGGGTCACCCGGCGCCGATCCCCCGCGCCCGTCATCGCGTTCGAGGCGTTTTCGTCCGCCTGAACCATCGGGAAGCGCCGCCCCCAATGGTCCGGGTCCGCAAACCACGCCCAGGCTTGCTCCGGCGTCCGCGATACGGCGACTTGCGTCCGGACCTGGTACTCCCCCGGCAACCACCAAAGACCCGCGAGGAAGAAGAGGATCAAACAGACCGCCAGAATGATTCCGATCCATGCCGCGAGTTCTTTCTGTGCGGGTGAACGGGCCGTCATCTCAGCCTGTCACGGGCCCGCGATCGATCCGATGAAATGGCCCCGCCGATTTTCCTGATAGCAGGCTTCGGTATGCTCCGTGCAAAACGGCTTCTCCTTGCCGTAGCTGACCGTCTTCAGGTGTGCGGGGTCGACCCCGAGCGCAACCAGATAGTGTTTCACCGCCTCGGCGCGACGGTTTCCCAAGACCAGGTTGTATTCGTCCGTCCCCCGCTCGTCGCAATAGCCCCCGATCGTGATCGGCGTCCCCCGTTGCGTCAGGAGGATTTTCGCGTCCTCCTGCAACGCCCGTTTCGCGTCCTCCCGGATCTGCGCTTTTTCGAAATCGAAGAAGATGTCCTGAAACGACGCCGGAACGGCGACTTTTTCGGGACGCGAAGCGTCCGCGGGGCCGGACGCCGCCGCCGGAAGGGGGGCCGTGGGGCCGTTTGCCGTCCGGACCGGTGAAGCGTCGGCCTTGACCGCCGCGGTGTTGTGCGCGCAGGCGGACACGAGGGTTGCCGCCGATAATACAACGACTGCATAGAAGAGTTGTCGAGTATGGATCATGGCCGTCCTCCTTTTTTAACGGTGTCGTCCGACCCTCGCCGGGGACGAACGGATTAATATTTTGTATACAAAATATGAAACATAGGATACCAACCCGTGTCCCGCCTGTCAATACCCGGGTCGATCCCTTCGTCGAATCCATTCAATACGGCCATTCTCAAGGACGGCCGTTTGGACTCATCCCCTCACTCTTCCCTTCTTATGCCTCACCAGCGTATTGACGAGATTCCCCTAAACCGATATAATCCGCCCAATCATTCCTCCGGCGCGGGCCGTTCCTGCCGGCACTAATTTTCACGCGGTTGCATCCGCTGGAGAGAAAATCGAGGCCTCATGATCATCCACATAGTAAACCTTTCTAATATCCGATCGGCAATTACTGAAATTCCATATGAACCAAGAACAATTAAAATATTTGATGTCAAAGTAAGGACCTGACTCCGAGCTTTCGGATCGCGTTATCCAATCAGACATGAAGTCAACAAATAAGGATAAAGAGCGTCGTATTAGGAAATTAGAGGACAGGGTCGGGTGGGACCTAAAGAATGCATTGGAAAATAAGAAGTATCATTGAAAAAGAATTCGTTTTTAGGCCTTAGAAGGGTCTTTTCGAGCCTGAAAAGAGTGCTCTAAGAAATTCTCGGCTCCCCTCCGGCCTCGCGCGCGGAGGGAGTAAGATAGGTCAGACGAGTCGGACAAGTTGGACATGCAAGACATGACACCGGACAAGAGGAGAGCCCAATGGCGGGTGAAGGCCGATTGATTCCGCCGCACGGCGGATACCGCCAATTGCGGAGTTTCCAGTGCGCGCAATTGGTGTATGACGCCACCGTGGTCTTCTGCAACCGTTTCATCGAGAAACGTTCCCGCACCCATGACCAAATGGTTCAGGCGGCGCGAAGCGGAGCGCAGAACATCGCCGAGGGAAGCATGGCCTCGGCCACCTCGAAGAAAACCGAGCTCAAGCTGACCAGTGTAGCGAGAGCCAGTCTGGAAGAGCTGCTCCTCGATTACGAGGATTTCCTCCGCCAGCGCGGACTGCGAATCTGGGCCAAGGATTCGCCGGAGGCTCTCGCGGTGAGAAGGCGCTACCAGTCGGACGAGTCGGACAGGTCAGACAAGTCGGACAGCTACGGAATCTCCAGCGCCACTCCGGAAGTTGCGGCGAATACGCTGATCTGCCTGATCAACCAGGCCAGTTTTCTTTTAGGACGGCAGCTGCAGAAATTGGAGCAGCAGTTTCTGGATGAGGGCGGATTTACCGAGAAGCTTTACCGGGCGCGAAACGAGGCGAGAAAACCCGATAGGCACACACCAAAGTAGGCCGCACGTCACACGAATTTACCCCTCCGGCCTCGCGCGCTGCGGGAAGAAGTTAGGGAGGAACAAGGATGAATTACCGGTTGAGTCCTTCGGACCTGACCTTCCTCTATGACGGCTGCAAGCATTGCTTCGTCCTACGGGTGAAGCACGACATTTCCCAGCCGTCGATCCCTCTCCCGGCCATCTTCACAAAAATCGCCGCCCTCCAGAAAGAGTTTTATTCGGGAAAGCGGACCGAGTCGATTTGCCCCGGCCCTCCTCCCGGCATCGTCAGTCATGGCGAGAAGCCCGTGCGCTCCAAGACCATAACATTCCCCGGCTTTGAGAGCACCTGCTACATCAGCGGCCGCTTCGATATCGTGGCCGAGCTCGACGACGGGTCCTACGCCGTCTTCGATTTCAAGACCGGAAGCCCCAACGACGAGAAGGCCGAGATGTATGGTCGCCAACTTCATGCCTATGCACTGGCTCTTGAACAACCGGCCGAGGGGGAACTTTCGCTCAGCCCGATTACCAGCCTCGGGCTGATTTACTTCACCCCCGACCGTTGCGAGCATCCCGGTGCCGACCGGCAGGTCCTGGAGGGAAAGATGCAGTGGACCGGGATCCGGCGTGACGATGCTGCATTCATGAAATTCCTCGAGGGAGTCGTCCGGTTACTCGACGGCCCGATGCCGCCGATGGAACCGCAAAACTGTGACTGGTGCGCCTATCGAAAGCGGACGGGTCAACCGGAGGCGACTGCCGCGGCATCCGGGGGGGCCGAGGTTAGCTCCCCGTCGTGTCCCACTTGCGGCGGCCCGATGAAGCTCAGAACCGGAAGGTTCGGCGAGTTCTGGTCCTGCGTGAAATTTCCCGGATGCAAAGGCACGCGGAATGTGTCGAAGTCATCTTGAGGAATAGGGGACAGGCTGCCTTTCTGGCGCTGCCAGCTCCCCTTCGGCCTCGCGCGCAAGGCGTGAGGGATGGAAGGGGGCATGGATTGAAATTTGTCGAGTGAAACGATGATACGTGTGGAGATCTGGTCCGATGTCGTTTGTCCGTTTTGTTATATCGGCAAGCGCCACCTCGAGGCCGCGTTAAAAAAGTTTGAGCGCCGCGACCGGGTTCGGGTGGTCTGGAAAAGTTTTGAACTCGACCGGAACGCCGAACGAGGGGGCCGCACCAGCGAATACGAAATGTTGTCGAAGAAATACGGGATGAGCCTCGAACAGGCGCGGCAATCGACCGAGCAGGTGGCCCGCCGGGCGGCCGCGGTCGGGCTGCGATTCGATTTCGACCGCGTGGTCCCGGCCAACTCTTTCGATGCGCACCGTCTCGCTCACCTGGCCGCGAAACACGGACTCCAGGATGCGGCGCACGAGCGCCTCTTCGCGGCCCATTTCACAGAGGGCCTTCGGATCGACGATTTGGAAACGCTTCGCCGGATCGGCGTCGATCTGGGGCACGATCCGGAGGAGGTGAAAAAAGTTCTGGAGGGCGACGCGTACGCTTCGGACGTCCGTCAGGAGGAGAAAGAGGCCTTTTCCCTCGGCGTGAGGGGCGTTCCATTCTTTCTGTTCAATCGCAGGAATGTTATTTCGGGCGCGCAACCGGTGGAGCTGTTCACGGAGGCGCTCAGGTCCGCGTCGGATGACTGAGAAAACGCTGAACAAGCGGGGTTCAGAGTGAAATTCTTCCCCGGGATCTCCCCTCCGGCCTCGCGCGCGGGGGAAAGGCTGGAGAATAGAACAGTGGACACCGGGGGAAAATTATTCCCTAAAGAATCCCGGGTGGCGGGTCGGACACGAGGAGATTTCCAGAGGGCCTCTATGGATCAATAAGCTTCGATTGAGACCGCCTCCTCCGTCAAGGAACCCTCTTCATTTTCCGGTTCCCGATAAGCTTCATAGGGCGTCTGAACATCTTCCTCGACCAGCCTCATAAGACCGAACGCTATCCAAGCGATGGTCCCAAAGGCCGCCGCGATACCTAAAATCAGTAAAAACATGACATTCCTCCTTTTGTATTCCGTTATGATTAGTTAAACATTAGCCCGGGACTATGAAAATTTACTTAAGATGAAATTACGCCTGTGTAAAATCGGAACGGAAACGGAAACAGGCTCCTTTTTTGCCCATCGATTGGTTTATAGAACGGAGGACAGAAGGCGAACATCCGGTTGACTTTATCGCGCGCAACCCTTACCATGCTCGAAACTTCGGTGATCGATGACGGACTGGCTGGACAGTTTTGTTTTGGGCGTGGTCGAAGGGCTGACCGAATTCATTCCGGTCTCCTCGACCGGTCATCTGATTCTCGCCGGCCACCTCTTGGGCTATGAAGGGGAGAAGGCTTCCACCTTTGAAGTCGTCATACAGCTCGGCGCGATACTGGCGGTGGTCTTTCTGTATAAAGAAAGATTTTACGGCCTCAATCCTTTTAACAAGGAGAAAGGGCTCGCGGGAATCAACGGACTAACCCTTTTGTTCCTGACGACTCTTCCGGCGGTGGTGATCGGCGGCCTGACCCACGGCTTCATTAAAAACCATCTCTTCAATTCGAAGACGGTCGCGCTGGGACTGGGCGTCGGGGGCGTGGCCATCCTACTGATCGAACGCTTCCTTCCCGAGGTTAAAAAGCGCGGGGTCGATTCGCTGGGCTGGCGCGAGGCGCTCTCGATCGGTTTTTTTCAATGCCTGGCCTTGTGGCCCGGCGTTTCCCGTTCGGGGGCGACGATCCTCGGCGGGATGGCCATCGGGGTGGAACGAAAGACCGCGGCCGAATATTCCTTCCTGGCGGCCGTCCCGGTGATGTTCGCCGCCACCGCCTACGACCTTTACAAAAGCCGGTCGTTCCTGGACGCCTCCGATCTGACGACCTTCGGCATCGGCTTCGTCGTCTCCTTCATCACGGCCTGGCTTTCGGTGAAAGGGTTCATCGGTCTCCTCGGACGTTACACCCTGAACGGGTTTGGATGGTATCGCATCGTGGTGGCCCTGCTGATTTTGTGGCTCGTCCGCCAAGCTTGACCCGTTCCGCTCCGACCGGTCGGGTGGAATACCGGCCGGCCCTCTTTTCCGTCCTGAACGATCTTTTGCCGAACCTTCCGCCCGGATGTTATACAGGGCCACGACCCGGGTCGCCGGCGCGCCTTGACAGGGCATGCCGTCTTTGTCAGAATGGCCGCGATGGCTGCTCGGATCAAAAAGGTTTCCTCCACAATGGAAAAACCACCCGCGGCGCTTAAATCGTCCATCGAGCGGGAAACGAAGCTCGCCGTCGATCTGGGTTTCCGCTTGCCGAAACTTCCCGGCCGACCGCTCCCGCCGCGCCTTCTGACCTCGACCTATTACGACACCCCGGACCATCGGCTGGCCCAAGTGGGC
Source organism: Nitrospiria bacterium (assembly GCA_035498035.1). NCBI lineage: Bacteria > Pseudomonadati > Nitrospirota > Nitrospiria > Nitrospiria bacterium. The sequence goes on along the minus strand of DATKAN010000063.1, from coordinate 25,566 downwards.
ATCACGCTCCGCCGCCGGGTCGAGCGAGGCGGCGGTCTGTGGCAGCTCAAGCTGCCGGCGATCGATGGGAGGCGTGAATTGGAAATCGCCGGCGGACCCGGCAGTCCCCCGCAGGTCATTCTGGATCTATTGGCGGCGAATCTTAGGGGGATCAAGGTGGTTCCGGTGGCCCGGCTGCGGACCCAGCGAGCGGGCGTTCGGGTGCGCGGCGCTTCGGGTCCCGTAGCCGACGTGGTGATCGACAACGTCTCGGTCCTGAAGGACGGTCGCCCCGTCCGCCGGTTTCGGGAGCTGGAGATCGAATGGCTCGGCCGGGATAAAACGCTCGAGGCGTATCTGGAAGCGCTCCTCCGAAAGGCCGGGGCGGGCGATCATGACGGCCGGTCCAAATTGTTTCAGGCCCTGGGCCGGACGGCCGCTTCAAACGCCGTCCCCGAGGCGGATGCGCCGGTCGCCGAGCAACTCCTCTTCATACTCCGGCGGCGCGTGAAGGCGCTGCTCGCGTACGATCCCGGCACCCGGCTGGGCGGGGAGATCGAGGATCTTCATCAAATGCGGGTGGCGATCCGGCGGCTGCGCGCGCTTCTTCGCGCGGCCGGGCCGCTTTTGAATCCGGAATGGACCAAGCCGCTTCGGGCCGAGCTGGCCTGGGCGGGCGGACTCCTCGGACCCGCGCGCGATCTGGATGTCCAGGTGGCCTACTTCCAATCGGAGGCCGCGACATTGAAATCGCGCGACCGGCGGCCGCTGGAGCGGTTCATCGAGCAGCTTCGCCGGGAGAGAGAGGCCGCCCAGCGGGCTCTGGTCGACGGACTGCGCAGCCCCCGATATATGGGATTGGTCGCAACCCTCGCGCGCGCCATGCGCCTGCTTCCGATCGTGGCTTCCGACCAGACGCTGAGCCTCATTGCGGCCCGTCAGTTCACAAGGCTCCGGAAGGCGATGAGACAAATCCGAAGGTCGCCGACCGACGCCGAGCTGCACCGCATCCGGATCCAGACCAAGCGCGCCCGCTACGCCTCCGAGCTGGCCCTGGCCTCGATGGGAAAGCCGGCGGCCCGGTTCGTGGAGCAGGCGCAGAAATTCCAGGATCTCCTGGGAATGCATCAGGATGCCGTGCAGGCCGAGACCTACATTCGCGCGTTTGTGGAACGGACGAAGGGGTTGCAAACGGCCTTCGTGGCCGGGCGTATGGTCGAGCGCCAGCGCCAACGGCGGGACGCCGCAAGGGGCGCGCTGACATCGCAATGGAAAAAGCTGAAGCGGCGGGGAAAGAAGACCTGGGCTTCGGTTTAGTCGGGCGGCCCGCCCGCGGGTTTTTTTAAACGCCTCTTCGCTTGCGCCGTTTAAACCCGCCGGCCGCAAGCGACGGCGATCCCCCTTTGTTTCGGGCCTCGGATTTTCCGGAATGATTTTGATTGCCGGATTGTTGGGTGGCCTGGAATCGTTTTTGGGCCCGCTCGATCATGAGTTCCTGCACCCCCCGCATCTCCCCGCCGGGTTCGGGTTGGCTCCGGACATAGGTTCCGTCCGGCTGCATGGTCCAAAGGCTCGCCCGGTTTGTCAGTTGGATTTCAAGAATTTGACGGAGCTGTTCCCGCAAATCCGATCCCTCCACCGGAACCGCCACCTCGATGCGATGCTGCAGTTTGTGCGACATGCAGTCGGCCGAGCTGATATAATATTCTTCATTCCCGCCGTTTCGAAAGTAGTAGATCCGGGCGTGCTCCAAGAAGCGTCCGACGATGCTGACCACGCGGATGTTTTCGGACAAGCCGGCAATGCCCGGCCGCAACCGGCAGGTGTCTCTCACGATCAGGTCCACCTTGACCCCGGCCTGCGAGGCGCGGTAGATGGCCCGGGTGATCTCCTTGTCCTCGAGCGCGTTGACTTTGAAGCGGATGAGACCCGGCGACCCCTCCGAATGTTGCGCGATTTCCCGGTCGATCTTGGAGAGGAGGGCCTGTTTGAACACCGTGGGCGAGGGCAGCAGTTTTCTAAACTTCCGGTCCGGGACGTTTCCGGAGGTGAGATAGTTGAACAGCTCGGTCAGGTCCTCGCCGATGCCCGGGTCGCAGGTCAGCAGGCCCAGATCGCAGTAGATGCGGGCGGTGTCCGCGTTGTAATTCCCGGTGCCGAAATGGGCGTAACGGCGCAGCCCGTTGTAGTCGCGCCGCAACACGAAAATGATTTTGCAATGCGTCTTCAGTCCGACCAGGCCGTAGGAGACATGGATGCCGGCCTGCTCCAGGCGCTGGGCCCACCGGATGTTGGACGATTCGTCGAAGCGGGCCTTCAACTCCACCGCCACGGCCACCTGTTTTTCGTTCTGCGCCGCCTCGATCAGGTACTCGATGATTTTGGACTCCGCGGCCGTACGGTAGAGGGTCATTTTGATCGCGAGGACCTTCGGATCCTGGCTGGCCTCCTTCACGAACCGCTCGACCGAGGTGACGAAGGATTCGTACGGGTGCTGAAGAAGGATGGGGCCCTGCTCCCGGATCAGATGGAAGATGTTCGAGGCGCCGGCGATCAACGGATGGTCGATGGGGTGATGCGGCGGATCGTGGAGCTCCCGTATCTTCAACGAGGCGATCTGAAGGAGGTCGCGCTTGGCCATGAGTCCCTCCACCTCGAACACGTCCGTGGCCTCGTCCAGTCCGAGCTCGGCCGCGAGCATGCCCCGCCGGGTGGGATCCATCCCCTTCGAGATCTCAAGTCGGACGATCGGGGCGAATTTGCGATCCCTCAATTCGGATTCGACCATCGACATCAGATCTTCGGCCTGATGTCCGGGAATCTCGGTGATGGCGTTGCGGGTCACGCGAAACAACTCGCAGGACTCGATCTGCATTCCGGGAAAGAGGAGGTCGAGATTTTGGGCGAGCACGTCTTCCAGGGGGACGAAGAGCAAGCGGTCTTTGATCTGGAGAAAACGCGGCACTTCTCCGCCGACCGGGACCTTGATCCGGACCAGATCGGACTTGTCGGCGCCGGGATTCCGGAGCGTGACCAGGAGGTTGAGCGACAGGTTGGAGATAAACGGAAAAGGATGGGCGGGTCCGATCGCCAGCGGCGTGACCAGGGGGAAGATGTTCCGGACGTAATGATCGCGGACCGCGTCGCAGTCCTCCCGGCTCAGATCGGCCCAGCGGCTGATCTGAATTCCGGCCTGGTTCAGCAAGCGGTATAGATCGACGGCGAGGCGTCGTTGTTGATCCTCCATTTCCAGAACGATCGCCTGGCATTCCTTGATCTGCTGTTCGGGTGTGCGTCCGTCGACCGAAAGCTCCGATACACCCGCGCCGGCCTGCTGTTTGAGGCCCCCGATCCGTTTCATGAAGAACTCGTCCAGATTCGAGGCGACGATCGCCAGAAACTTCACACGCTCCAGCAGGGGGGTGCGTTCGTCCAGCCCCTCGTTGAGAATGCGCCGGTTGAACTCCAGCCAGGTCAACTCACGGTTGAGGTACCATTCCGGGGCGTCCAGATTGATCGTCGGACTCTTTTCCTTTTCCATCCAAGCCTCCCCACGGGAAACTTCGTCACGGTCCCGGGTTCATCATTTTAAAGAAATTTAGTATACCATAAATCACGCCCGCGTTAAATCCGTGTTAAGACCGTGCAAAAACTGACAAAAAGTTTCATCTTTCACTTGACCTGAAAGAAAACATGGTCTAAATTGTAATACGATTGTTGAGCCATGTGCAACTGGGAGGTGAATAATGGCCGAACTGACGCATGCGGGAGGTATTGTAATACAAATCCAGGGGGATGCTCCCCGGTACCTCGTCGTCACTGCAAAAAACGATTTTGAGCGGTGGGTCTTTCCCAAAGGCCGTATCGACCCGGGAGAAACGCCGGAGGCCGCCGCGGAGCGCGAAGTGCTCGAGGAAGCCGGGGTGGAAGCGAAGACCCTGGAATCGGTGGGCTCCACCGAGTTTAAAAAGGACGGGCAGGATTCGCGCGCCGAGTATTTTCTGATGCATTTTCAGCGGAACGGGGGTCCGGGAGAAGACCGAAAACGGCGTTGGTGTTCCTATGATGAGGCGCTGGATCTTCTTTCGTCCGATTACAACCGTGATCTTCTGCGCCAGGCGCGCGCCCTTGTGAACAAGGTCCTCCGATTCCAGGGGTCGGCCTCTTGATCCCCACGCCCCCCCGGCCTTTTTTGACCCTTACCCTTCGACGTTCCATCAGCGTAACCACCGTCCCTTCGGTTGACAAGTTATCGTCCAAACCCCTACCATGATTTAGAAGAACGGAAAGGACGGAACGTGCCGAAGAAAATTGTCATGATCGAGGATGAACCGGACATCACCGGTCTGGTCACGCACTACCTTGAAAAAGAAGGCTATCGCGTCACGGCGGTCCGGGACGGGGCCAAGGGTCTCCATCAAATCAAGACCGAGCCTCCGGATCTCCTGATCCTGGACATTATGCTGCCCGAAATGGACGGCCTGGAGATCTGCCGGAGGGTGCGCGCCGATTCCAAGACGGCCGCGCTTCCGATCATCATGCTGACCGCGAAGGGAGAGGAGACCGACCGCGTGGTGGGGTTGGAGGTCGGGGCGGACGATTACCTCACCAAGCCCTTCAGCCCCAAGGAGCTCGTGGCCCGCGTCAAGGCCCTTCTTCGAAGAGCCGAACGGCGTGAAGAAGCCCCGGACCGGTATGTTTACGGCGATCTGGTCCTGGATCCGGTCCGCCATGAGGTGCGTCTTAAAGACCGGGAGGTCGTTCTGACGGCCAAGGAGTTCGGTCTGCTCGAGCGCCTGTTGAAAGAACGGGGACGCGTCCTGACGCGGGATTCCCTTTTGGACAAGGTCTGGGGTTATGATGCCGATGTGATCAGTCGAACGGTCGACGTTCATATCCGCCGGCTGCGCGAAAAGATTCCCTTCCTGAAGGACCGCATCCAGACCGTCAAACCGTTCGGATACAAGCTCAAAGAGGAGCCGTGAACGGTGCGCTCGACCCTCCAGACCAAGTTCGTGCTGGTCTTGCTGGGGTTTGTATTATTTGCCCTGGGTCTTGCATTCGCGTTGACGTCCTGGATTCAGGCTCCCCGTGCGGCTCTCGGGATCGCCCTCCTCTTGGTTCTCTGGCCCGTGTGGATGACCGGTCGCATGTTGGCCCGATACCTAACCAAACCCTTGGGGGAAATAACGGCCGTTGTCCGTGAGCTGTCCGAGGGAAAACTGGATCGGCGTGTAACGGTCCGGTCCGGGGATGCGTGGGCGGATTTGGGGCAGGGGGTGAACCGGATGGCCGCGGACCTTGAAACCCGGTTGGCCGAAATTTCGGAAGACCGTGCGCGCCTCCACGCCGTCCTATCCAGCATGGTGGAAGGGGTGCTGGTCCTGGACCGGGAACGCAAGATCCTGCTGATGAACGCAGCGATCGCGCGGATGTTCGGGTTGGAGAATTCGGCGGTTCTGGGCCGCCCCTTGATCGAAGTCTTCCGACATCGGCCGCTTCATCAGCTGGTTCAACGGGCGCTGGAAAGCGGGGCGGACCAGTCGGAGGAGATCGTGATGTCCATTCCGGAGGAACGCGTCTTCGCGGTCCAGACGTCGATTTCCGAAAAGGGGGGCGTTGCAGCCGTTCTGGTTTTCCACGATGTGTCGAATTTGAAACGGCTGGAGCGGATCCGAAAAGATTTTGTGGCCAACGTTTCCCACGAACTCCGCACCCCGCTGACCTCCATCAAGGGGTATATCGAGGCCTTGATCGACGGGGCGAAGGACGATCCCCGAAAGCGAGACGAGTTTCTCGAGATCATTCAAAAACATTCCGATCAGCTCAACGCCTTGCTGGCCGACCTTCTGCAGCTTTCGACCATCGAATCGGGCCAATATCAGTGGCGGCGGGGAACGATCGCGGTGTCCAATCTGATTGATAAAGCCGTCGATATGCTCCAACCCCAGGCCGAGAAGATGGGGCAGGCGATTTCGGTCGTGTCGGCCGAAGGGGGCGGGTCCGTGATCGGCGACGCCGATAAACTGACCCAGGTTATGATCAATTTAATCGACAACGCCATTAAATACACGCCGAGGGGAGGCCGAATCACCGTGGAGGCCCGCCCAAGGGACGATACCGTCGAGATCGCGGTCAGCGATTCGGGCATCGGCATCCCGTCGAGGGAAATTCCCCGGATCTTCGAACGCTTCTACCGGGTGGACCGGGGGCGATCCCGGGAAATGGGGGGAACCGGCCTGGGCCTTTCCATCGTGAAACACATCGTCGAGGCCCACGGGGGGAAAGTGTCTGTCGAGAGCCAAGTCGGAAAGGGCTCGCGGTTCGTTGTGACCCTTCCGAAGCAACCTCCCGTATCCTGATTACAGGGGCTCGCGTCGCCGGTTTCATTAAAACTTCCGGGTGTTTTGGATTCCCCATTTACGATTTTATCATTCTCAACCCCCCAAAATTCCACTTTCCCCCCCTCGCTTGCCGCGCCCGCCGAATAAATTTACCTTCCCGTAACGTTGGCGTAAGCCGACCGCAACAGTCGATCTGTACATTGGCCTTACGGTTCCCTTGAATCAGACCCGATCACGGATAAAAAGACACGGCCCAGGTTGTCCGGTTTCGAACTGCTCCGCCTGCCGAGGCGGCCTGTTCCTCCGACCAGGATGACTTGGGCCGCGTTCGTTCACGGGTTGACTTTGTTACGCCGAGTTAACGTTATCTTGATTCCTCGGCAACAAATTTTCGGTAGGCTCCTTACAAAAAATGAAAAATCCGATTGCGGCCGACATAGATTCTTCTCATAAAGACATCCTGGTCATCGAGAGCGATCCGAACACCGCAGGACTTCTCAAGCAAGAGCTGGAAAAATATTACTATCAGGTGCGGATTGCCTTGGACGGGAAGCGGGGATTGGCGGAGGCCCAATCCGTACCCCCCGCATTGATCATTTCAGAGTTGATCGTTCCCGAGTTGGATGGGTGGACGCTTTGCCGATCGCTCAAAAGCCATCCCAAGACCAAGGCCATTCCCCTTCTCATTCTCACCCTGCTTGGACAGGAAGAAAACCGCCTCCGCGGGCTCGAGCTTGGAGCGGACGATTACATGACCAAGCCGTTCAGTCTGAAGGAGGTGGTCTCCCGTGTCCGGGCCCTGCTGCGGCGAAGCCAGATGAGCAGCGAGAACAAGCCGAAGGCGCTTCGGAGGCTCGGACCTTTGACCATCGATCTGGAGCGGCACGAGGTGCGCAAGCACGGCCGGCCGATCGCATTGACCCCGATCGAATTTTCGCTGCTCGCTTATTTGGCGGAGCATTCCGGAAAGGTTTTTACCCGCGACCAACTCATCACGGCGCTTTGGGAAAAAGACCGGTTTATCGAGGAACACAACCTGGATGTGCATATTTACGCGCTGAGGCAGAAGATCGAGCCGGATCCGGACCGTCCGCAAATTCTGCTGACCGTGCACGGCGTCGGGTACAAACTGGAAGCGCGGGAGGACAAGGGATGACCCGGCGGCTTCTACGTTCGGGGCGCGGGGCGGAATTAACACGGATTTAACGGGGCCTTGAGAGAAACTTAACAAGGCTCCTTTAAAGTGGTAAAGTGCGTAATATGGCCTATACCAAACGATCCGAGAACCAATGTCCCGCCTGCGGCTCCAAGGTGAATTATCGATACGGGAGGGCGTGGACCGGTAAACGACGCCTTCAGTGTTTGATGTGCGGGAGACAATTCACGGTCGGGGCGAAACGGGCCGAGGTCATGAACAGGCCCGACTGCCCGGTCTGCCGGGAGCCGATGCATCTCTATAAGAGAGAAGCCGGTTTGGTTCGGTTCCGGTGTTCCGATTATCCGGCATGCAAGACGTTTAAAAAGATCGATCGTCTTGAGGAACCCGAACCCGGGGGATTCCGCTTATTGATCCCCGCCTAGGGATCGCCCATCAGGAGGAAAAACGGGATGAGCTACTATATCCACCACGTTCAGGGACGATTGAGGGTGAAGACCCCCCTGATGAAGAGAAGCCTGCCGGCCGCTCGGGAGATCAAGAGACTCTTGGGAGAGATCCAGGGGATCGAAAGCGCGGAGATCAATACGGTGACCGGCAGCGCCGTGATCCATTACGATCCGAAAACGGTTTCTTCGAAATCGATCCTGGACTCGCTCGTGGCGGCGGGCTATTTCGACCTTTCCAAAGCCGTCACCAACGATCAGCACGTTTATGAAGCGGCGGCCCGAACCGGCGGGATCCTTTGGAAAGCGCTGGCCGGTTTCCTCGTCGAGCAGGCCTTTCAGGGTTCCGCCTTGTCGTTCCTCGCCGTCTTGATATAACGCGCCGCGCCGTTCCTTCCGTCGTCCGCCTGTTTTCAAACGCCCTTTCTCGCTTATTCAATCCGACGGCTCCGAGGGTCCCGGTCCCGCGCCCGGGGATTCTGAGCCAACCCCACGCCTAAAAACTGAATCCGCTCAGGGAAAGCACGCCCAGCCCCCCGAAAATGCCCGCCCCGATAAGGCGCACGGCACGGACCGGAAGCCGGGTTCCGACGGCGTTTCCCAAAACGATAATGGGGGCATTGACCAACATCACCCCCACCGTAGTCCCGATAATGACGGGGATCAGCGCGTTGAATTTCGCCGCGAGGATGACGGCGGCAATCTGGGTTTTGTCGCCCATTTCTGTCAGGAAGAAGGTGAGGAATGCGGTGCCGAACGCGCCGAACCGGCCGAAGATGCGCGGCTCCCCCTCCGAACGATCCGGAACCAGAAACCAAAATGCGACGGCGATGAGGAGAACGCCCAGAATCCAGTGAAGGACCGAGCCGTCCAGGTGGTTTCGGAGCCAGAGACCAAGCGTGCAGGCCAGGGTGTAATTGGCGATGGAGGAACCCAGCATGCCCAGGATGATCGGGAGCGGGCGTCGAAAACGTGCGCCGAACAACAAGGCGAGGAATTGGGTTTTATCGCCGAACTCCGCCGCGGCAATCACCGCCATCGATATCAGAAAGGCGTCCATGGATCCTGTTCTCCTGTCGCCGGGAGGGCCTCGCGTCGCCCCCTTCCGCTCGCGTTCCTCGCGGGACGGCTCCCGGCGGGGTTGGCTGGGGAAAGCTATTCCTTAAAGATGATTTTCAAATACCCTCCGTCCAGGCTGGCCGATGTCGGGGTCAGCCCGGCCAGGTATTGGGGGAGGGCAATGGCGCGTTTGTGTCGTCCGACTTGAACGCGCAATTCGTCTCCGCATTTCTCCAGATCGATATCGCTTCCCTGAACCCCGACCAGCCGGAGGGACAAAATATATTCGCCGTTTCGCAATTCAAATGTCAGGGGTTGGGCTTCCGAGAAACGTTGAACCGGGTCTTTCTGGCCGTAGAGATTGTCGCCCAATAACGTCAGGGCCGGAATCCCGGTCACTTCCTCCGGCATCAAGGGAACTTCAAACGGGGTCAGGGGTGAGAACGACTCGGCGATCATCCGGCGGTAATCGGATTGCTTCTCCTTCCAGGAGGTCAGATAGGGGTCCGAAATCTGGGGCGGAAGGACCCGGTTGATGAAGAGGGCATCCACGGTCAGTCCGTACAAACTGAAGAAGGTGAAGGCCCTCTGGGTTTCCAGAATGGCCATCCGGTCGGGATTGAGGACCAGGCGAACGGAGCTCAGGGCCGGGTCGGCCAGGATGCGCCGCAAGGCCTCGACCTGGTCGAACAGCTTCTGGATTTGATCCGGGACACTGTGTTCGGTGGCGGACTTGCGCTGAAAGGCCTGAAGCAAGGGCACGAAGACGTTGCCGATTCCCCGTGAAAAATCCAGGATGTTTTTGATGTATAAGCGGCCGAGATCCGGGGCGCCCAGCAGCCGCATCGCCGCGCCGGTCGGCGCGCTGTCGATGATCAGGACGTCGAACCGGCCTTCATCGAAATATTTCTTGATACGAACCAGACTCAGGATTTCATCCAGCCCGGGAAGGATGGCCATTTCGCCGGCGATCGCGGACTCCAGCCCGGAGCTCTGGAGAAGCGAGGCGATTCGCCTTTTTATTTTGCCCCAATATCGTTCCAGTTCTTCTCCGGTGTCGAGTTCGGCCGCAAACAGTTCCGGCGGCCCGACCGGCCTCGGATCGTTGGACAGGGGGAGGGCCAAAGAGTCGGCGAGACTGTGAGCCACATCCGTACTGATCACCAATGTCTTATGGCCCAAGGCGGCGGCCTTCAGGGCGGTCGCCGCGGCCAGGGTCGTCTTTCCAACGCCCCCTTTTCCGGTGAAGAGGATGATGCGCATCAGCGCCCGTCCGCGAGTTGACGGTCGATGGCCTCCAGGACATCTCCCCGGTTTTTCTGACGGGCTTCATGCGACCGGATCATCCCAAGCTGCTCGCGGGAGAGCCCGGCCAGTCGGCTCATCACCTGGCTCGCGTCCAGGTGGTTGTAGTTGTCGATCGGGAACACCGGCACTTTGATTCTTTCCGGGCCGCCTCGAACCTTCCGGCCGTCGGAAGGGGTGGAGAGACTCCGGGCATGGTCGCCGTCCGCGGGTTTTAAAAGGCCTAGGAGTCGTTCCAGGATGATGGCGGCGGCCCCGCAGGCGATGAAGAAAACGATTCGGGCCGCGATCGCCCCCCCGCGAAGCCACTTGGCCAACACAGACCGTTCGCCGGTGTTGTTTTTGATCACCAATTTTTCCGGGGCGGGAGTTTGCTCCGACGGCGGGACCGTTTGTTGCGCTTCGTTTACCCCATTCACCGAGGTCCTCCTTCAAACGTTCGGAGCGGGCTGAGTATCCGGAACGTTGATCCGAATCTTCTTTTCCAAAACGATCTCCCGGACCTGGCGGCCGGCGAGAATCGGCAGGAAGGCCTTGATCCTTGCATTGGGCTTTAATTCCTTCATGGCCGCCTCATAATAGAAATGGATCTCCTCCACGGTGGCGCCGAGTTCCCGGGCCAGGTCCTCAATGTTCGAGAGATTTTGAAATTCTTCCGAGTCGTTTTCCGAGACCGCAATCGCCACCATGATGTCCTCCTTCATTTGGAGCCGCTATTATTTTTTATAATGAAAACCCGTCATGCGGTTTTGAAAACGTTTGTACGATCGGTCCGCTCCCAGGGAAGATCCATATCGGTTCTTCCGACGTGGCCGTAGGCCGCCAGTTTTCTGTAAAACCCGTCTTTGAAGGCCGAGGGGAGATGGCGGAGCCGGAAGGCCCGGATGATCCCGGCCGGACGAAAATCGAAATTCTCTTCCAGCCGGGAGGAGATCTCGGAGTCCGGGACGCGCCCGGTCCCGAAGGTCTGGACCTGGATGCTGACCGGCCGGGACGACCCGATCGAATAGCTGAGCTGTACCTCGCACTCCTCCGCGATGCCGGCCGCCACGACATTTTTCGCCGCGTATCGGGCCACGTAGGCCCCGACGCGATCGATCCGGGTCGGATCTTTTCCGCTCAGGGCCGCGCCGCTGTGACGGGAATACTCTCCGTAGGTGTCGATGGCGTTCTTCCTTCCGGTCAGACCGGAATGGATCGAAGGACCGCCGACAATAAAGGGACCGTCCGGATTGACGAAGATCCGGGTTTGATCGTCCGGGCGAATCGGTTCGTCGGAGAAGACGGGCCCGATGACCGTCTCCCGGATGTCCTCGGTGAGCTTTTTGAGGTCGGGTTCCGAAGGCCGATTCTGGCTGGCGATCACGGTGAGGCTGTGAATCCGGTAGGGCCGCCGTTTCCGGTATTCGATCCCCACCTGGGTTTTTCCATCCGGGGCGAGATAGGGGAGCGTTGATTTGACGCGGACCGAAGTCAGTTGCCGTGCGAGTTTGTGGGCCAGCCAGATCGGGAGCGGGATCAGGGACGGCGTTTGACGGCAGGCGAACCCGAAAACCGTCACTTGATTTCGGGCGGGCATCCGCTCCAGCTCCTGTTCGGTGAGATCCGATTCGTCCCTGTAATTCCGCTCGGCCATCGGGAGTTCCGCCAGGCTGGTCACGATGCTGCAGGTTCGACCGTTGAAGGCGTGGTGTTCGTATCCCACCCCGCTGATCACTTCCCGGGCGACGGTGGCGAAATCCACGGTGGCCGTCGAACGAAACCGGGCGGCGACAAACGCGATCGCCGTCGAAACGGCGCATTCCGCGATCACGCTCGCGTAAGGATCCTGCTGAAGGAAGCGATCCACGATCGCGTCGCTGATCTGATCGCAGAGCTTATCGGGATGACCCTCGGTCACCGATTCGGATGTGAACATAAAATCTTCTTTCATGGAGCCCCTCCCGGTTTCTCGGGTTCCGGATGCGGGAAACGGGTCGTCTTCCCCTTGGTCATTTCATTGACGAGCAAGGGAACGGCCGCGGTCCCCCCGATCACGAACCCGTCCAAAAGACCGACGGGTGTAAGGCCCAGCAGCCCCCGCAATCCCGGGATGGTCAAGGTCAGAACCTGAAGCGCGACGGAGCCGCCGATGGCCCAGTAGAGATACGGGTTCGGCCGCAAGGGCGGCCCCTCGGTCGAGCGGATCGGATCGAACAGGCTGTGTGTTTCGGAACGGCAGCTCAGTGCGTGCAACAACTGTCCCACCGTCAGGCTCGTGAAGGCCAGGGTGCTGGCCTTCGGGCCCATCCCGTATCGTAGGATCCCATAGCCATACGCACCGAAGGCGCCGGCCGAAAGGACGGCCGCTTCCGAGGTGATTCGCTTAAAATCGGATAACTGAACGATCTGCTCCTCGGGGTTTCGCGGAGGCCGGCTCAGCACGTCGGGTTCCGGCGGTTCCAGCGCCAGCCCCAAGGCCGGGAAAACGTCCGACATCAGGTTGATCCAAAGCAGTTGCATGGAATTCAATGGCTCGCCCAGTCCGAACGAGATCGCTCCGGAGACGACCATAATCTCGCTCATGTTGGTCGCCAGAAGATAATGCACCGACTTCCGGATATTGTTATAGATCGTCCGGCCGTGGCTGACGGCGAGGATCATCGTTTCCAGGTTGTCGTCCTCGATGATCACGTCGGCCACCTCGCGCGCGACGTCCGTTCCGGAATGCCCCATGGCAATTCCAATGTCGGCGGCCTTGAGGGCCGGCCCGTCGTTGATGCCGTCCCCGGTCATCGCCACGACCCTCCCGGCCTTCTGCAGGGCCTGAACAATCTGGAGTTTGTGGGAGGGGCTGACCCTTGCGAACACATGGACCTGTTTTGAAATCCCGATGATCGCCTCCGGGGCGACATCGGTCAGGTGGGTCGAGTCCAGGATCGAAAGCGGCCGATCGCCGCTGAGGGCCAGTTCTTTTCCAATCGCGTAGGCGGTCGAGCTCTGGTCCCCGGTGATCATGGCGGTTTCGATGCCGGCCCGGTGGAAATCCCCGATAAGTTCTTTGACTCCTTTCCGGACGGGATCGGCCATTGCGATATGGCCCAGCCAGATCAGCCCCTTGCCGTATCCCGCCTCCTCGGGATGCAAGAGGCCGTAGGCAATCCCGAGAACGCGAAGCGCCTGGCCCGAGAGGCCTTCGTTTTCCGTCTGGATCTTCAAACGGTCCTCGTCGGTCAACGGGAGTATCTGCCCGTTGTTCATGCGGTAGCGGCACAGGCCCAGTACCTCGACCGGGTTTCCCTTGACGGCCAGGAGATGGAGGGGTCCCGTGGCCTCGGTATCGGCCGAGATATGCAGGGTGCTCATGAAATTCCGATTTTCGGAACGGTGGCCCACTTGAAGGATCGGATACCGTTCCCGCAGTTTCAATACATCCACCCCGGAGCTGATCGCCATCTGGAGAAGGGAGTTCTCCGTGGGTGAGCCTTGCAAAAGATATTCTCCCCCTTGCAGGACTGCCGCGGACTCGTTGCAAAGGGCGCAAACGTGAATCATCCTCAACAGCTCATCCAAAGCGAAGGGGTTGATGGCCTCCTCGCCCGACCGGAATCGACCGTCCGAGACCTGGATCCGCTTTTCGCCGACATGGATCTCCACCACCGACATCCGGTTCAGGGTGATCGTTCCGGTTTTGTCCAGGCAGATCGTCTGAACGGCGCCGAGGGTTTCGACCGCCTCCAGGTGGCGAATCAAGACATGGTGACGTTTCATATTGCGAATGCCCAGCGCCAGCGTGGTCGTGGCCACGGTGGGAAGCCCCTCCGGCACGGCCGCGACCGCCAGGGAAATGGCGGTCTTGAGCATATGCAGCAGGCCTTGCCCGCGTAGCAGGCCGATGCCGAAGACCAGGCCGCACACGGTGGTGCTGATCAGGACCAGCCGGTTGCTCATCCGGCCGAGTTGACGTTCCATCGGGGTCTCGGGCGACTCCGCCTCTCCTAATAAGATCTGGATGCGGCCCATCTCGGTTTGTTTTCCGGTGGCGACGACGACGGCCAGTGCCTGGCCTCCGGTCACCAGGGTCCCCATGTAGACCATGTTGAGCCGATCACCCAGGGGCAGATTTTCGGCGGTCATCGGGGCGGAGGTTTTGAGAACCGGAACGCTCTCGCCGGTCAGCGCCGACTCATCCACGTACATCTGCTGGGCCTCGACCAGCCGCGCATCGGCGGCGATGTAACTGCCGGGTCTGAGAACCAATATATCTCCCATCACGATGCTTTCGGCCTTGATCTCCCGTGATTTCCCGTTCCGGATCACGGTCGCGCTCGGTCGGACCATGCCCTTGAGCGACTGAATCGTTTTTTCGGCCTGGCTTTCCGTGGCGTAACCGATGGCGGCGTTGATGATGACCACTCCCAGGATGATCACCGCATCCGACACCCCCCCCGTGACGATCGATAGCCCGGCGGCCGTGCCCAGAAGGAGGTTGGGCAGCGATTTGAACTGGTCGATAAAAATGCCGAACGCAGACCGGGGAACCGCTTCGGGAAGGAGGTTCGGGCCGTATTGACGCAGTTGGTCAGTCGCGGCTACTTCGGACAGGCCGGAGGACCGGGATGTCTTCAGCGAGACGATAATCCGGTCCGCTTCGATCAGATGCCACGGCTGGGCCTCGATCTCCTTCCGATGAGGCAGAAGATCGGCCAGCCGCTTTCCGACGGATGCCAGTGGATTTTGATTCGAGGGCGGGGCCTCCCCTTCCTTCGGATCCGGAGGATCCGTCGAAGTCGGGCTTTGATGATTCTTATCTGGATGAGACGAGGAGGCGATCGCAACGATCAGGGAGGCGATCTGGAGGGGAGTGGCGCCGGAATTGAAGACGACTAGAACATTTCCGGTGAGGGCGCTGGCGGAGACCTGACTGATCCCATCGAAATTTGACAGGCTGTATTCAAGCCGCCGTTTAAGCGCCTCGGAGCGGTAAAGCCCAAGTACCTTAAACCTGGCCCGGCCTTTTACCGCGGTATGAACGGTTTGGACCACAGGGTTCTCGCAGGCCCCCATCGATTATCGTTATTCAAATTGGTTGGGCTTAACTTTTCCCACGAGCTCTCGGGGCGCTCTCTCCCGTTCGGCCCTCTTTTCCGGCGGGTTTGGATCGGGTTGTCGGTAAAGCGGCGGTGGCCACCTCTTTTACCCCTTCCACTACGCCGACGAGCAAATCCGTGACGGTTCGGACGGCGGTCTTTCCAATTGAGCCGGCCGCCTCGATCGCTCCCCCGACAGCCGCTTTCGTGACATGTTCGACATCCCCGCCGATCTCCTTCGCGGCCTCAATGGTTCCGTCCACGGCCTTTCGGGCAACCTGGGAAACGTCCGCCCCGACATCGGCCGCGCCCTTCACGGCGACTTTGACAGTATGCCCGGCGGCCGTTACAATGTCGCCGCCGACATCGTTCACCCCCATCACCACGCCTTTCGCCACGCTCTTTGTGCTCAAAATCAGACCGGTGCCGACCTCTTCGGAGGCCTGGATGGCCCCCTTGATCACGTCCTTTGTCACAACGAGGCCTTCGTTCGCGACCGTTCCGGTGGCTTTAAGGGTGTCGGATACGGTATTTCTGACGAGACTCACGATCTCGGTCTCGATGTCATTGAGTCCTTTCAGGCTGCCGATGATGCCTGTTCTAACCGTGGTTCCGGCCTTGCCGATCTTTTCTTCTACTCCACTTTGGATCTGTTCTGCTGACATCTTAGACCTCCAGGTTTTTGATTGTTGATTATTGATTCCTTTTTTGTGCCGGTTGATCCTTCCTGAATTCTTTAAGTATCTCTCCTTCTTCTTTAAGTATCTCTCCTTCCTTCAGGAGTGTGGCGGCATACCAAAAGGCTGAAATGGCAGGGATCATGAACTGCCCGCGGCTGATCTGATAGAGCCCAAGACCAAGCAGGCCGAGCAAGGCCAGAGATTGGAGATCGACCTCCCCGCTCGTGAAATCCTTAATCTGTTGATTGACCCCTTTAAACGTCCTGGCGATATTCTGGGATACGGGGGTTCCGGGGATACCGTTCGCCCTGAGTTTAAATAGACCCATCTGCTCAAGATGGCCGGAGAATATCGTCAAATCCATCGCCTTGAAATCCAGATCATGAACGATAAGGACACTTCCCGTGGCCGGATTCATCTCGATTCGTTGAACCCCTGGAATTTCGCCGGAAGGGGGCAGTTTATCTTTCAGAGCCGAAAAAAAGGCCCGGTTCCCTTTTTTTGAGGGGATCTTAAACCTGACCCGGCCTTTCGTGGCATGGGTGATGTAAGCCTCAGGAAGCATCAGCTATTTGTTCCGCTTTGTGTTTCCGCCACAGTGACGGCTTCTTTACGGGCCTCCGCGATTTCGGCCTTGGTCTCGGCCATGAGATCCTCGATCACCTCGCCCGCTTCGGCCACGGCCTCCTTGCCCCGATCGTAAAGCAGGATCCCCCCTTTAAGAGCGGCTTTGGCCAGGGGTTTGGCCACGGCAGCCACCGCGGGTATAACGACCGGCGCTAAAATGGCGGCCCCGATCCCGATCGCAAGCCCCGTCAACAGATTGCCCCTGAAACCATTGTCCAAGAGTGCCATTTTTGATCCTCCTTGTTTGGTGTTGAAAGACGATTCGTGTTGAAGAATGTATTCCCCTTCAACTTGTGCAGACTGTCTTGCGCAGGATTCGCCGTTTGGAATACGGAATGATGCGTAGAGGAGATCTGCTTCGGTGTTCCATCGGCCCGACCGACCGGATCGGAAGAGAGGCCCTTCTTACTCTAGCCGAAGTATATTTTTAAAAACGGTCCGTGTCCAGTGGATCATTCATTACTTGCCTATCGACAGAACCGATTTCATCGTCGCCGTCCAAACCTGCGGCCTCGTCGACCTTGGGACCCGGCAGATTTTACACGCGATTTACAAACCCTTGATCCGGTGTTAATAAATCCCGTTTAGACTGCTCACGTACAGGAGAAAAGGCGGGGGTTTCGGGGAGGAGGATTCAACTATGGCCATCCTGCGAAAGAACAAGATGCGGCCCAGGACCGGAGGAGAGGAGATCAAACACATGCATTGTCCCCATATGATACACCACGACAACTCCTGCGACGTCGTTGAACCCCGATACAGCCCGAGCGAGTTTGAGACGGATGAATACTGCGCGACGGAACAGCATCTCCGTTGCCCCCTTTATCAGGATTATCTTCTTAAGGCGATCGGTTCCTTCTTAAGCTTGAGGCCGAGAACCGCTCCCCAAGCGAAACTGATCGACATTAAATAGCGGGTTGTTTTTCCGAAGGCCTAACGATCAGGCGATCTTTCCGCTCCCTCTTGGGCCGTGCCCGCCCCCTGTCGCGACCCTTCCCCCCATCATAAATTAACTTCCATGTAACATAGCCATCATAAACCGTTCATCTGTGCTTTGTAATCTTTCGCTCAACAAAAATGAAGAAGGAGGTGATGCGCAATGCCGCATAAAGACAAACCCGGAAAAAAGGTCAAGCCCAGTCTGATGAAGGCGATCCTACGGGAAGTGGCTCGGGCCATCGGCTGAGCCTTCCGCCGGCCTAATACATATTATTTTATCCGGCATTAATCAATTACGGACCTTTCGATTATTCGGAATTATTACAGAGCACGCAAGAATAGAAACCTGAACTGAAAACCAAGTTCACCCTAAAAAGGAGGAAAGGAGACTATATGAAGATGTCCCATTTGAAGAGCCTGATTTTGGCAATCGTTGTTGGTTTTCTTTTGCCGCTGCCCGTGAAGGCCGCGGATGATCTGACGGATTTGTTGATCAAGAAAGGGACCATTACAAAGGAAGAGGCCGATTCGCTTCAGAAGCGGGAGATCGTCCCCTTCATCGACAAGATTACCTTATACGGCGACATCCGCCTTCGGGAAGAGACGATGTGGTATCCGGGAAATTCCAACAACTCGAAGGATCTCAATCGCCAGCGATTCCGTCTACGGATCGGGGCGGATATTCAGGAAGGCAAAACCTTCGTGCATTTCCGGGTGGCCTCGGGATCCGGGCAGCAGGTCTCGACCAACCAGACGATGCAGAGCAATTCTTCCGGAAAGGCCATCTTCATCGACAAAGCCTATGTCGAACTGAAGCAGATTCCCGATCTCAACGTCCTGGGCGGGAAGATGACCAACCCTTTCTTTATCAACTGGCCCACCGGAGAGATCGTATTTGACGACGACCTCAATCCCGAAGGATTTGCCCAGCAGTATGCCCTGAAGCTTGGGGACAATCAAAAGGTTTTTGTAAACCTGGGCCAGATCATCCTGGACGGAGGCCAGAGTTCCGATGCCGGCAGCAAGAATGGCCAATGGCTTCTCGGGGAGCAGATCGGAACCGAGATGAAGATGGACCAAATCGGATTTAATGTGGCTGCGCTTCTATACACGCTTGCGAACGGGCAACAAACGAATTTTAACTCCGCGGTTTTTCAGGATGGAAACACGCGAAGGGCGTGCAATACCACTCCCGCATCTTCAAATTGCCTGGCCAATCCGTTCAGTGTCGTGGATTTGACGGCCGCCCTCAAGTTCAATGCCGGACTTCCCATCCTGATTTCATTCGATGGGATAAAGAATCTACAGGACACGGTTCAGAAAACCTCTCCCAGTATCAAAAACCAGGATACGGGGTTTGGAGCCGCGATTAAACTCGGAAACGCCAGTGCCGCGAACACCTATGAGGTGGCCTACGAGTATCGGGCGATTGAGGCGGATGCCACATTGGCCGATCTGAACGATTCGGATTTCGGCCCGAACGGCGGCACCAACCGGAAGGGGCACACCCTCTGGGCGGCCTATAATTTCACGAGCGCGACTCAGGTAAAGCTGAAATATTTCAACACGAAGATGATCAAGAAGGACCTGGCGACGACGGCGGTTCCGGGGAGCAATCCCAATCCGTCATTTAACCGGATCCAGCTTGATTTTTCGGTCAAGTTTTAGTCCGTGGGCCACTGGATTTAACGCGGATGTGATACGGACGTAACATGGATGTAACAAGAGAATATTTATAATAAGGAGGTTCTATTATGCGCATACTTAAGGAAAAATTATTCGGGATGAAGGCCGTCATCCTAGTTATGGTGATCGGCCTGGCGGCGCCGGCCTGGGCCGAGACGATGCTGATCAACGCGGCGGGGGCCACTTTCCCGTATCCGATCTATTCAAAATGGTTTGACGAGTACGCCAAGATGCATCCGGATGTTCACATCAATTACCAGTCCATCGGTTCCGGCGGGGGGATCAAGCAGGCCTCCGAATTGACGGTCGATTTCGGAGCGTCGGACGGTCCCATGACCGATGAACAGCTCCAGAAGGCGAAGGTTTTCCTGCTCCATTTCCCGACCGTGATGGGCGCGGATGTTCCCACCTATAATATTCCTGGGGTCACCGCCGAGCTCAAATTCACCGGGAAGAACCTGGCCGATATCTTTCTCGGGAAGATCACGAAATGGAACGATCCCGCCATCGCGGGAATCAACCCGGGCGTGAATCTGCCGGACAAACAGATCGTCGTGGTCCACCGCTCGGACGGTTCCGGGACGACCTATATCTGGGTCGACTATCTTTCCAAGGTCAGCCCGGAATGGAAGGAGAAGGTCGGCGTAGGAACTTCGGTCAACTGGCCGGTCGGCTTGGGCGGGAAGGGAAACGAAGGGGTGTCCGGGTTGGTGAAGCAGACCCCCTACTCCATCGGTTACGTCGAGCTGATCTACGCCGCCCAGAACAAGATCGATTACGGGGTGGTCCAGAATTCGGCGGGCAAGTTCGTCAAGGCCAGTCTCGAGTCGGTGACGCATGCCGCGGCCGGTGCGGCCAAGGAAATGCCGGCCGACTTCCGGGTCTCGATCACGAACGCCCCGGGTCCGGAGACCTATCCGATCGCGAGCTTCACCTGGCTCCTGATTCCGGAAAAGATCGACGATCCGAAGAAAGGAAAGGCGATCACGGGATTTCTGAAATGGATGATGACGGACGGCCAGAAGTTTGCTCCGGGCCTTCTGTATGCGCCGCTTCCGAAAGAAGTGGTGGCCATGGAGGAGAAAGCGCTTGGCAAGATCAAGTATTAGTCCCTTCAGTTTGACGATGGCGGGTCGGCCGGGCGTCAGCCCGGCCGACCGTCTTTTCAGGGCCACGGTGTTGACCGTGGCCCTGTCCGTCCTGGTGATCACGGGCGTCATCGCCTATGAATTGCTCTGGAATTCGCGTCTGCCGATCCAGAAGTTCGGATGGTCTTTTCTTTGGGGGACGACCTGGGACCCGGTCGCGGAGCAGTTCGGCGCCCTTCCGTTTCTTTACGGAACACTGGTCACTTCGGCGCTCTCCCTCCTGATCGCGGTTCCGGTCGGGTTGGGGGTCGCGATCTTTCTTTCCGAGCTCGCGCCCCGTTGGCTTTCCGACCCCGTCACGTTTTTGGTCGAGCTTCTGGCCGCGATTCCGAGCGTGATCTACGGGCTGGCCGGGATCTTCGTGCTCGTCCCCTGGGTCCGCAACCATCTGGAGCCGGCGCTTTCGGGCACGCTCGGATTTTTGCCGCTTTTCCAGGGCGCCCCCTACGGGGTGGGAATGCTCACGGCCGGAATCGTGCTCGCCGTCATGGTGGTCCCGTTCATCGTCTCCGTCTCGCGGGAAATTTTGATGGCGGTGCCGCTGGCCCAACGGGAGGCGGTCCTTTCGCTGGGGGCGACGAAGTGGGAGATGGTCCGGATCGCGGTGCTTCCCTACGCCCGATCCGGAATCATGGGCTCGATTTTTCTGGCGCTGGCCCGTGCCCTGGGTGAAACCATGGCCGTGACCATGGTGATCGGCAATCGTCCCGAGATCAAGCTGTCCCTTTTTGAGCCGGGCTACACCATGGCCGCGGTCATCGCCAATGAATTCACCGAAGCCACCTCGGACATGTACCTCCAGGCCCTGATCGAGATCGGACTGGTCCTCTTTGCCGTCACCATCCTGGTCAATGCGCTGGCCCGACTGATGATTTACCAGGTCTTCACGAAGGTCGAGGTGAGGGAATGAACTCCGTCCTTTTGGCCCATCGCCGGCTGACCAACATCGTCATGCTTACCCTGACGGCCGTCTGCACCGCGTTGGTCCTGGCGGTTTTGTTTTTCATTCTCGGCTACATTACCTATAACGGATTTGCGGCCCTGGACTGGGACTTCTTCACCCGGCTGCCCAAGCCGGTCGGGGAGACGGGCGGGGGGATGGCCAACGCGATCGTGGGAACCGTGAAGCTCCTGCTTCTGGCGAGCCTGATCGGCGTTCCGATCGGCTTTCTCGGCGGGGTCTACCTTTCGGAATACGGCCGGAAAAACACCGCCGGTTTTCTGATCCGGTATGCCGCCGATATCTTAAACGGCATCCCCTCGATCGTCATGGGGATCTTCGCCTACACCGTCGTGGTGCTGCCGATGGGCCATTTCTCCACCCTGGCCGGGGGAGTGGCCCTGGGAATCATGATGATCCCGATCGCGGTGAGAAGCTCGGAGGAATTTTTAAAACTGGTTCCGGCCTCGATCCGCGAGGCCGGGCTGGCGCTGGGGCTTACGGAATGGAAGGTGGTCAGTTTCATCGTGATCCCGACCGCCTTCCGTGGCATCGTGACCGGAATTATGTTAGACTTGGCGCGTGTCGCCGGGGAGACGGCCCCGTTGCTGTTCACGGCCTTCAGCAACCGGTTCTGGAGCCGCGGATGGCTTGAGCCGATCGCCTCCCTGCCGGTCATGATCTATACCTACGCCATCGCGCCCTATGACGATTGGCACCGTCAGGCCTGGGCGGCCGGGATGGTTCTGCTGATGCTGGTCCTGGGGGCCAACATCCTGTCCCGATTGCTGCTGCATCGCCAATTGAAAGGGTAGAAAACCGGTTCATGGACAAGACCGTCTATATCATTGAAAAATTAAACACCTGGTTTGGAAATCACCATGTCCTCAAGGACGTCACGTTGACGATTTCCAAGCACCAGGTGACCGCGCTGATCGGACCCTCGGGTTGCGGCAAGTCGACCTTTATCCGCTGCCTCAACCGGCTGCACGAGGTCGTGCCCGGCGCGAGATTGACGGGCACGATCCTCCTGGACGGGACCGATATCAACGGGCCGAAGGTGGACCCGGTGGTGATCCGCCGCCGGGTGGGGATGGTGTTTCAGAAGCCCAACCCCTTCCCGACGATGTCCGTTTACGATAATGTGGCGGCCGGGCTACGGCTCAACGGGATACGCCGCCGGTCGATTCTGGACGAACGGGTCGAGCGGGCCCTGAAGCAGGCCGCCCTCTGGGACGAGGTGAAGGACATGCTGCCCAAGTCCGGCGCCAGCCTCTCCGGCGGGCAGCAGCAACGGCTTTGCATCGCGCGGGCCGTGGCCGCCGACCCGGAGGTTCTTTTGCTCGACGAGCCCTGCTCGGCGCTCGATCCCATCGCCACGGCGCGGATCGAAGAGCTGTTATTGGGACTCAAGAATTCGTATACGATCGTGATCGTGACGCACAACATGCAGCAGGCCGCGCGGGTTTCGGACTACACGGGATTTTTTCTTCTGGGCGAACTGATCGAGTTCGGCGCGACGCGCGAGATCTTCACGAATCCCAAGGATCGACGGACGGAAGATTACATAACAGGGAGATTCGGATAATGCAGCGCCATTTTGACGAAGAACTCGCGACGCTCAAGGAGAAAATCCTCCGGATGGGGGCCATGGTCGAGGAGCAGATCACCAACGCGATCAAGGCCCTGGTGGAACGGGACACCGATCTGGCCCGGCACGTGATCGAGAACGACCACCGGGTCAATGCCATGGACGTCCAGATCGACGAGGACTGTCTGCGGCTCATCGCCCTCCACCAACCCATGGCGGGGGACCTCCGTTTTCTCACGACCGCGATGAAGATCTCGACCGAGCTGGAGCGCATGAGCGATCTGGCCGAGAACATCTCGGAGCGGTCCATCGAGTTGAACGAGGAGCCGCAGCTCAAGCCCTACATCGATATTCCGCGGATGGCCCAGGAGGCCCTGCGAATGGTCAAGGAGTCCCTCGACGCCTTCGTCAACCGGAATTCCGAGCTGGCCCGAAGCGTCTGCAAGGCGGATGACGTGATCGACGATCTGAACCATCAGATCTTTCGCGAGCTCCTGTCCTTCATGATCGAGGACCCGCAGACCACGACCCGGGCGATCCGGATCAGCTTCATCTCCAAATACCTGGAACGGATCGCCGATCACGCCACCAACATCGCCGAGCTGGTGGTCTACCTGGTCGAGGGGAAGATTATAAGGCACACCGAAGCGTGAGCTTCGTTTCGCGGGGGATTACGAGGTTTCGTCGAGGGGCTTTCGGTTTCCATACCCGGTGTCGGTCTCATGCCACCACCCGATCTCCGCTTCTCCGAGCTTCCAGCAGAGATAGACCATCCGGCCGTCGAGCATGAAGGGAAAGTCGCAGAGGCCTTTCTCCAGATCCTTGATCACAACGCCCATCTGCTGAATCCGCTCCACGCGCTTCATGATATACTCCAGGGCCTTCAGATAAGCGGGACCCTGGGGGGAGCCGCCGTTTCCCGCGATGTGCTCCCGCGCTTTCTGTATTTCGGGGCGGATCTGAAGAATGAAACGCCGCATCTTTTGGACCTCGAGAAGCAGGACCTCCAGATCCGGAACGAGGCTGTTGGCCTCGCCTAATGTGAATATTCGTTCATCCATATTGATTATTTTAGGACTTTAAGCAGAGGCTGTCAATATCCCCTTCCCAGCGCGCGAAGGTTTATGTTACAATGCTTTCGCGTTTCCGCGGATCCGCCGGCGGTTAGGATTTCCTTTTTACAGTCTTCTCAAATGATACGGCGAGTGTAGCTCAATGGTTAGAGCACTGGTCTGTGGCACCAGGGGTTGGGGGTTCAATTCCCCTCACTCGCCCCAGAATTTTTGTCCGCCGGTCGCGGACAAAAATTCAGAGCATTGGAGCATTCGACATTGGAACAATGGGGAAGGCTCACAATGCGGTCTAATGTTCCATTGCTCTATTGATCGGATTATGAATACGCGCCTGTAGCTCAGCTGGATAGAGCGGCAGACTTCGAATCTGTAGGTCGGGGGTTCAACTCCCTCCAGGCGCGCATTATTTTCAATACGTTCGGATGCACGGGGAATGGGAACTCTTCAAGATTTCCGGTTTTAGTCACGGTTGGAATGGGGGTCTGAGGGGTTTTATCGGTCAAACTGTCCTTTGGTTTAACAAGTCTCGCTACGGCTTCTTTCAAGTGTCCAGGGCTCAGATGGCTGTATCGAAGCGTCATCTTGATTTCTTTATGTCCCATTAATTCTTGAACCGTCCTTAAATCCACCCCCGCCATGACCAGCCTTGAAGCGAAGGTATGCCGTAGGGTATGCCAGACCGCTCCCTCGATTTTTGCCGCCTTTAGGGCCGGAAGATAAACCCGATTATAGAAGTTTTGTGAATCCATCGGCCTTCCCGGATTACCCGGTGAAGGAAATACCCAGGGAGAGGTCATCCAGGAAGTTAGACTATTGAGGATCGTCAGAACGGCCTCATTCATGGGAACATGACGGGTTTCACCGGACTTGGATCGGGGAATGGTCAACACGGCGTTTTCCTGATCGATATGTTGCCACTTCAACCCGAATTGCTCGGAGCGCCGGAGCCCGGTATTGAGAGCGAAGGCCACGAGCGCCCAGTCTTCCGGGTTCATGACCGCCCGTAAGCGTTGTTCTTCGTTCTCGGTAAGATAACGAAGGCGGCCTTGGGGCTCCTTGAAAAACTTCACGCCCACCACCGGATTTTTATCGACCTTCCCTTCCCGAAGTGCCAGATAGTAAAGGTGCTTGAGATACGCAAAGTAGCGGTTGATGGTGCCGGGGGCTTTCTTCCCCTTGTTGAATAGTTTGGCTTGTAAGCGGATCAGGTCTCCGGTCGTGATTTCCTCCAGCCGCTTTCGCCCCCATATCCTAATCCACCAACGCCCGTAACGATTCTGCTCGCGCTCGCTTCGGGCCGTCATGGACTCCAGATATTCCGTGATCCATTCCTTTAGCGTCGTCTTTCGAGCAAGACGGTGATACCGGTCCGGGTCGAATCGCTCCTCTCTCTGTTCCCGTTTGGTCCGCTCATAAAAGGTCCGGGCTGCTGTCTTGCTCGTTTGCGGCCCAAACCAGTGCTCGCGGCCGAGGTGATACAATCTCACCCACCAAATGCCCGAACCTTTGGGTCGCTCAACAAGC
>DATKAN010000062.1 GCA_035498035.1 Nitrospiria bacterium | reverse complement strand
CACCTTTGTGGAAAAATCGAAACGGTCGGCCGTCACCGGAAGAGAGAAATCTTAGCCCGCCGCTTCGATGGCGCCGGTGAGGGATCCCGCCTAATTTGTCGCGGATCCCGGAAAATAGATCGTGTGCGATTCATAGGGGTCGACGTGTCCGGACCGGGCCTGTTTGAGCCGGTCCAGATCGATGTAGGCGTTGAGCGCGATATGGCCCTCATGACCGGGGGCCACGACCCGGCAGCCTCTCACCCCGCGCAGCGCCTGATGGCTCGCGTTGAAAAGATGGAAGACCACGCAAATATCCCGGGATTGGGGGGCGTCGTTTTTGACCGTGGCGGTCCAATCGAACAGGCCCCGGTTCAGTTGCGGCCATTTGATCGTCGCCGGATGCCATGATTGATCTACCAGATCGGCGTCGAGTTTTTCCGCCGCCCGGACGACGTCCGGGGCCTCGACGGCGGCGGCCGCCGGCATCGCGTCCGGGACCCGGATCGGCCGGGTTGTGCAGGCCGTCAGGGCGATCTCAAGGAAAAATACCGCGGCTATGACTTGTGTCACCTTCATGATGGACCCGAATAGAACCTTTAACCATCGGACTCCCTCTCCACAAGAAACGCCTTATGGCTAATACTTCTCCGATTTCATAGAGCTCTGATTTCGAATGGAGACGGAATGAGCCAAGAGCGTTCCCTTGTCATGGGTATAATGCAAGGCCACATGCGATCCTTCCTTGAGATCCCCCAGCATGATCTTTTTGCCCTGGTCGGTAAGGCTGGCCTGCGGGGCAAGGTGGAAGACAAACTCCTTCTCCTTGTTTTTCACATCCGCCGAGACGGCGACGGTATCGGCGGCCGTGTCCACCTTCTTCACCTCGCCGTAAATCAGGTGCATCTTTTCGGTTGCGGCCATCGCAACCGGCCCGCTAAACAAGACAAGGGCTATGACCATTCCCTCCAAAATACTTTTTATATTCCACATGGCTGTACCTCCTGTTCTGGATCGGGTTCATTTCCTGAATGCATACGGGTTCTTATTCCCTATGCCTTTTTCCAATTGTCGACGATGTCAACCGCGCTCATATATTCCATATCATTAATAGGTAGCAAAAATCATTCCACTTCATCGAGACGAAAAAGCATAAAGGTAGTGCCCGAATCGGCCAACGGTTCGGGTTTCATGACCCGAAAAACGGGAAATCGGTTCCCGGATTCTTGGGACGGTTTATCGATGAGAGGAGTGGATATCTTCCAAGGACTGGCACCTGCCGGGTCACGGATCACCGAGGATAACTCAGCGGTAGGCGCATCAGGGTCGGGAAAGTCACCGGGATGGGAGCGAATGAAAATTTGGCAGGACGGAGGGATTGGCTCGCCTAAAGGCTCAAGGCCGGATGAGACAACTAAGGAAAATGGAACAATGGAGAATAGACCGCAATCTCGCGCCGCGATTTGTTTTATCTATTGTTCCATTGTTCTAATGCTCGATTGCTCCAAAATTTTTGCCTTGCAAAAATTTTAGCGGCGGAGGGATTTGAACCCCCGGCCAAGAGATTATGATTCTCCTGCTCTACCACTGAGCTACGCCGCCATAATCGATGGATGCAGGAACTTACTGTAACAATTCCGATGGCACCCCGTCAAGAAGGACCGCTATAAAACACGAAGAGCGCCGGTGAGGCGCCCTTCGCCCGAATAAAACTCCCGTCACACGTTAGGCCGGTCAGCCTCCCAGGAGCTCGAGCGTCTCCTTGATACCCCGGTTGACGCAGGTGAAGATCGGCGTGTCCCGTTCGGTGTAGAGCCGACCCTGGGTTTCGCGGAGATCCATCAGCAGATTGACGAAATCCTCCGGCTTGTCCGTCTCGAACGCCAGCGCGAACTCCTGATCGTCCAGTCCGAACGAATAGGTCGTGTTCAGCTTGACCGAGGGGTATTTGTTCCCGACGATGATATGCTCGTCCATCATCCCCTGGCGGGTATGCTTGGTCAGAAGGTACCACTCGGCCGTCTTCACGAAGGGGTACATGAAAAGATACTTGGCCTTGCCGGGAATGATCCGCAGCCGCTGTTCCTCGTGCTCCGGATTGATCTTGTCCACGTAGATCGAACGCTTGGTGATCGCGAGGTAGGAATACGGAGTCGTCAGGTAGTTTCCAAGCTTGGTGGCCAGGAGCTTGGCCGTGAAGTCCTGCATGTACTCGAGCGAGTACCCGATCCGCCACATCATGAAGTCCACGTCGCCGCGGGTGCCCATGGTTGAATAGGTCATCACCATGAACTGCTTCCGGTCCTTTGTGTACTCCTCCACCACCTGGCTGAATTCTTTCTTGCCCTGTTCCCGTTCGGACTGCGGGAGCCGCCTCCAAAGCGGATCGACCTTGTAAAACAAAAAGCTGACGTATTGCTGGGCGGCGGGGCGTTTCGGAGCGGTCTGGGGCCCTTCCTGGGGTTGCGGGGCCGGAACATCGCCCTGCTCCCGGGCCGACTTGGCTTGCGCCACGACGGCCGGATCGATCAGGCTGATCCCCTGGCTCCTGGCAAAATCCTCCACGCTGCGCATGGCCGATTTCCGGACAATGAAGGGCACGTTTTGCATCTGGGCGCGCCCTTCTTCCGTCCATTGCGGCTGGGCGGGCGCCTCGGTTTCAACTTCTTCGTGGTCACTCATATAATCCTCCGACACTTCTTATTCGATGAATCCAGCGGACAAGGGCTTTAGAACACTAAAATGAATTACTCCATAAATATACTAATTCGACCCGGTTTGTCAAATTTTTTCTGGGGCTGAAATTCGTCCCGGATCCGCTTTCTTGACAAGGTCCGTCGAGGGTGTTACTATCAAAAAATTCCAAACGTTTAGATGACTTAGCCGATTCGGACGACGAACGAACCATGGATTATAAAGCGACCCTCAACCTTCCAAAAACCGATTTCCCCATGAAGGCCGCCTTGAGTCAAAAGGAGCCGCAGCTCCTGGCCCAATGGGATCGGGACGGGCTGTACGAGCGGCTCCAGCGGCGGAACCAAAACCGTCCCCGTTACATCCTTCATGACGGCCCGCCGTATGCGAACGGGCGGATTCACATCGGCCACGCCTTGAACAAGATTCTGAAGGATTTCGTGGTCAAATCGAAGGCAATGGAAGGATTTTCGACGCCCTACGTTCCGGGTTGGGATTGCCACGGGCTTCCGATCGAGCATCAGGTCTTGAAAGATCTCGGGCCGAAGAAACAGGGAATGAGCCAGACCGAGATCCGAAAACTTTGCCGGGACTACGCGGATCGATTCATCCGGATACAGCGCGAAGAGTTCAAACGGCTGGGCGTCCTGGGGGATTGGGAGCATCCCTACCTGACGATGGACCCCGCCTACGAGGCCGCCATCGTCCGTGAATTCGGAAAGGTGGTGAAGACCGGTTCGGTGTATCGCGCCAAAAAACCGGTCCTCTGGTGCCCCAACGACGAGACGGCCCTGGCCGAAGCCGAAGTGGAATACGAAGACCACACCTCTCCGTCGATCTACGTGAAGTTCCCGGTCATGAATCCCGAAGGCCGGTTTCCGGTCGATTCCAAGGGCACGTCGGTCGTCATCTGGACAACGACTCCCTGGACGCTCGTGGCGAACCGGGCGATCTGTCTTCATCCCCGCTTTATGTATCGTCTCGTGAAGACCCCGGCGGGCGAATTGATCCTCGCGCAGGACCTGATCGAGGCCTGTATGAAAACCTTCGGATTCAATCCCGGGGATTACAAGATCAAGGAGGGGGCGTACGCCGGCCGGGAGCTCGTCGAAGACCGGCCGGTCCTCTGCCGCCACCCCTGGCTTGATCTGACGGTACCGCTGATTTTGGGGGAACACGTGACCAAGGACCAGGGCACCGGCTGCGTTCATACCGCACCGGGACACGGCCAGGAGGATTACGAGGTCGGCCAGCGCTACGGGCTCGAGGTTTACGCCCCGGTGGACGCGCACGGACGTTTTACTCAGGAAGCCGGCCCGTTCGCGGGACAGAAAGTGTTTGAAGCCAACAAGGCGATTATCACGCTGCTCAAAGACCGCGGGATGCTGCTCAGGGAAGAGGCCATCTCCCACTCCTATCCCCACTGCTGGCGCTGCAAGAAACCGGTGATCTTCCGCGCAACCGAGCAATGGTTTATCTCGATGGAGACGAAGGACCTGCGCCGTAACGCGCTGAAGGCGATTGATGACGATGTGACCTGGATTCCCAAATGGGGACGGGACAGGATCTTCGGGATGATCGAGAACCGGCCGGACTGGTGCATTTCCCGTCAGCGGGCCTGGGGGGTTCCAATCGTCGCCTTCGCCTGCGCCGACTGCAAAGCGCTTCTCTTCACGCCCGAGGTCGTGAACCATGTCGCGGACCGGATGGAACGCGAGGGCGGAAGCGACATCTGGTTCACCAAATCGGCGGACGATCTCCTGCCCAAGGGAACGGTTTGTCCGAAATGCGAGGGGGGCCGGTTTTCAAAAGAGAACGACATACTGGACGTATGGTTCGAATCGGGCGTCAGCCACGCGGCCGTGCTCCGGAGGCGACCGGAGCTGACCTGGCCGGCGGATCTTTATCTCGAAGGCTCGGACCAGCATCGCGGCTGGTTTCACAGCGCCCTCCTCACGTCGTTGCTGACGGAGGGCCGGCCGCCTTACAAGGCCGTGCTGACCCACGGCTTCGTCGTCGACGGCTCCGGCAAGAAGATGTCCAAATCGGCCGGAAACGTGGTCGCTCCCCAGGAAGTCATTGAAAAGAACGGCGCCGAGATACTTCGGCTCTGGATCGCCGCGACCGATTTTCGCGAAGACGTCCGGATCTCGCAGGAGATTCTGTCGCACCAGATCGAGGCCTATCGGAAGATCCGGAACACCTGCCGCTTTCTTCTCGGCAACCTGTACGACTTCGACCCGAAACGGGACTCGGTCCCGGATGAACAGTTGCACGAGATCGACCGATGGGCGCTGCACCGGCTTCAGGGGCTGATCCGCCGCGTGCGACAGGGCTACGCGCAGTTCGAATTCCACACGGTGTTCCATGCGCTGAACAATTTCTGCGCCGTGGACCTGAGCGCCATTTACCTGGACATTTTGAAAGACCGCCTCTATTCCGATCCGGCCGCATCGATCTCCCGCCGGGCGGCGCAGGGGGTTCTGTTCGAGACCCTTACGGTATTGACCCGGCTCATGGCCCCGATCCTTTCCTTCACGGCGGAGGAGATCTGGGGCCAGATTCCCCGGGGGTTTCGGGACGAAGACAGCGTCCATCTCGGCCTCTTTCCGACGGTGAAGGAGGCCGCCGTCGACCCGTCGCTGGAAGCCCGATGGGAGAAGCTACTGAGCATCCGGGAGGAGGTGGCCAAGGCGCTGGAAGCGAAGCGAAACGAGAAGGCGATCGGAGCCTCCCAGGATGCGAAGGTCCGGCTGTGGGCCTCGGGGGAATTGCATGACTTTTTATTGAAACACGAACCGCTTCTGGGCGCCGTCTTTATCGTGTCCAAGACGGAGCTGAAATCGTTCGAAAGCGGGAACCCGAACGAAATGGGCTTCGTCAGCGGCGTCCTGCCGTCCTTTGGGGTAAGCGTGTCGCGCTCCGACGACCCCAAGTGCGGCCGATGCTGGTATTACCGCGACACCGTCGGAAAAAATTCCCGTCACCCTTCCCTCTGCGCCCGCTGCGCGGAGGCTGTCGGCTGAAATGAGGCTCAAGGCCGCCTTCAAGACGGTCCTGGAAGACCCGCGCCGTTTTCTCTTCCTGGCCGGGGTGGCGGGGACGGTTTTTGTCGCCGACCAAATCACGAAAAGCGTGATCCAGCGGACGATGAGGCTGCATGAATCCATCCCGATCGTCGACCGGCTGTTCAGTCTCACCTACATCCGAAACCCCGGGGCGGCCTTCGGTCTCTTCGCCGAGCACGGCAACGGCCTGAGGATGGTCTTCTTCGCGACGATCTCGGTCGTCGCCATCTTTTTTTTGTGGACGCTCTTCGTGAATACTCCGAAGGAGGCCTTCCTGGGCCGCCTGTCCATCGCGTTGGTGATGGGCGGGGCCCTGGGAAATCTGGTGGATCGGGTGCGCTTCGGCGAGGTGGTCGACTTTCTGGATTTTTATATCGGCGCCTACCATTGGCCGGCCTTCAACGTGGCCGATTCCTGCATCAGCGTCGGCGTCGCATTGATGCTCTGGTATTTCATCCGCACTCCCTCCCTTCATGCCTGAGGGCGGCCGTTCATCGATGCGATGAGGTCCATGATCCACACAGCGCGGAGTCTGCCTCCCCGCGGAGACGAGCTCCGACCCGTATATTTTTGCCGATACGCGTCGCCGGAATGATGAGCCGGACCATGAAGCCGGAAAAACAAATCGTTTCCCGCGAGTTCACCATCACTCCCAAGTACGCCTCCGAACGTCTGGACCACTATCTGATCCGCCAGCAGGTGCATCCCTCGCGCACGTTTCTCCAGCGTCTGATCAAGGCGGGCGAGGTTCGGGTCAACGACCGGATCGTGAAACCGAATTACAAGGTCCGTCCCGGCGACCGGATCGTCTGCCGCATTCCGACCCCGGTCCCCCTGGAGCTGACGCCCGAGCCGATTCCTCTGGAGGTGCTCTACGAAGACGCCAGTCTCCTGGTCGTCAATAAGCCGGCCGGCCTGGTGATGCATCCCGCGCCGGGACATTACACGGGGACCCTGGTCCACGCCCTTCTGGCCCATTGCAAAGACCTCTCCGGGATCGGCGGCCGCGAGCGGCCGGGCCTGGTCCATCGGCTCGACAAGGACAGCTCCGGCGTGATCGTGGTGGCCAAGACGGATGCCGCCCACCGATCGCTTTCCCAGCAGTTCAAGAGCCATTCCATCGAACGGCAGTACCAGGCCATCGTCGTGGGCCGCCTGCCCAAGGGCGGCGGGACGATCGATCTGGCCATCGGCCGGGATCGGTGGGAGCGGAAGAAAATCTCCCACCGGACGTCCCGGCCCCGGGAGGCCCGGACGGCGTATCGGGTCCTCGAACGGCTCGGAGCCGCCACGCGGGTCGAAGTCCGTCCCCAGACCGGGCGCACCCATCAGATCCGCGTCCATTTTTCGTCGCTGGGCCATCCGATTCTGGGCGACAAGGTCTACGGCGGACGATCCGCGGTTATCGATTCGGTCCCCGCGGCCCGGCAGATGCTCCATGCCGAACGGCTGGGGTTTGTTCATCCCGAAAGCGGTGAACGCGTCGAGTTTTCCGCGCCGATCCCGGCCGACATGGAACGGGCGCTCGAATTCCTTCGCGGGAATCCGCTCGGAGAGCGTCATCCCCTCCGTGAGAGCGGTCTTCCTAAATAGCCTTGACTTTGACAACGATACAACGGTATACTCCATATTAAACTTTCTCATTTCATCCTATAAAGGGATCACAACCTCTAACCGGAAGGGAGTTTTGAAATGAAGCGGGTATCCAAATCGCACGTGGGGCAGCGGATCCGTTCGATTCGCGGGAAAGTCAATCAAACCGATTTCGCCAAGATGATCGGGGTGCGAAAGCAAAACTACGTCAGCCGCTACGAACACGGCCGGATTCCCAATCCGGAATTGTTGGTTCGGATCGCCAACTACGGGAAGGTCACGGTGGACTGGCTTCTGACGGGTCGCGGAAAAGGACCGAAATCCCGGTAAAACATCCGGCCCCGCAAGACGATTTTACGGGGCCGGGTCCTCTTCGTTCTTATCCCACTAAACTAAAACGCAAAGTCGAAGGCGACCAAGGTAGTCTGCCCGGTCTGATCCCCGCCCTCCGGGCTGGTCTTCTTCGTCGTGAACATGTTGTATTCGAGATGCAAGGTCGTGTCGACCCGGTTCGTGATATTGAAGTTATACCGCGCCAAGAGGGTATGGGAACTCACGTCGTTGAAGCTCTTCGAAACCGTAGGGTCGGCTTGTTTGGTATTTTGTACCATGTCGTAGCGGTAGCTGAACAGCCATTTCGCAAGCTGCGTCGGGGAGTAATCCACCTCCACAAAAGCTCCATTCCATTCCGCATCCCGGGCTCCTGGGATTGGAATTGGCTGTGATGAAAACAGGTGTGAGTTGTCCTTCGCCTTCATGTAGGCCCCGAAGATGTTCAATTGATTCATCGCGGTCAAGCTGAGGTCCACGCCCGCGCGATAAAACGGCTCGCCGTCTTTCGCGATCGCTCCGCAATCGGTCCCCGACGGCGATGTGCAGGCCGAGTTCGGCACAGTGGGAGCGTCGCCGTAGGCGCCGAACAGTCCGACCCGTTGACCCGTGACAATCCCGTAGCCGCCGATCGATTGGGTGACATGTCCGTAGAAATTGATTTTATGGCCCCCTCCTGTTCCGTCAACGTTGACGTCGCTGTTTGAAAGTGCGTTCAATGAATACCGGAAAAACCCGTCGCCTGGAGTGGCCTTGATCCCCGCCAGCTCCAGCCCCGGATGATTATCTCCGATCCCAAAATCGTTGGGGTTTGAATATCCCTGCGGACTTAATCCATCGCCCAACGCCGTCGTGTAGGGATGTCCGGCCTGATAATGGTACATCACGAACGGGGTATTGATCGTCGGGCTACGCTTTTCGCTGAACGGAAGGTCCAACTCATATTTGCCGACCCTCAGGTTTACCAGGTAATCGCTCGCGATAACATTATCCACCCGGAGGAAGGCCGCCTCGAGGTCGCTGTCTTCCAGGCTGTTGCCCGAACCGAATCCCGCGCTCCCGAGACCCGGGGTAAGGACAACGCCGAAACTGATATCCCTTGCCAGTGTACCGAAGGCCAGGATATCCAGGCCGGTGAACCCGAAATCACCGCTCGATATGGACGTGGTGCCGCCGGTTCCATTTGGGACCTTGGTGAGACTTGCGGCCTGGTATCCTACGGTCGTTCGAAACGAGACCGGCCAGTAGCCGTTCGTCAGCGCGTCGTTGGTCGGGAGGTCCGTGTCGCCCCCGAGCTGGTATCCATGATCCCGGAACTGATTCCCGAAGTCGTTCAACTTTGGAAACGCCGGCACATGGCAGACGCTGCAGGGAAGGTTATACTTCCGCGCGAAGGCCGGGATCGCGAGGGCCTGTTTGGCCGTCAGCGGTATCGTGAGCAGGAAGATGAGACCGGCCAATAACCCTATAAGGATACCCCGCATTGAAGCCTCCCGTGTTTTCTGTGAACCGATGTTTTCATGATCCGACATAGGACTGTCTTGTTATATGAAAAGATAGCAGAGATATGTTCCTTGTCAAGAAATGGCCCCGGAAAAACCAAACCTGTCATCGGGATAAAGGGGATCATATCAACGTGATCGGCCAAAATCAAGCCACTATAAAATGGGCCATGAACAAAAAGACCTACAATACCAGCCCCATTTGTTCGGATGGTCTCATCCGGCCGTCCTTCAACTCCTTGCGATCAGGACGGCCAGATAGATCACCCCCAAAGCGAGTAGGAGATTGGTCCGGGCAAGCCAGGGGACCAGGCGATGAAGGCGAGGGATGGAGGGTTGTTGCGGCGTCGGGTTCCCCTGCCGGGCCACAAGCAGAGGACCCAGGATAAAATCGTGGAGTGCGCTCAGGATGATCATGACCGCGACCAGCGTCAGCTTGATCATGAGCAGGCGGCCGATGAAGGTATTCCATTGAATCTGGAGATGGATGATATTGAGGAACCCGGTAGACAGCAAAACCAGAACGGCGATCCAGCCCACAGCCTTCGTGGCCGTTCCAACCTTCCGGAGCAGTTCCAGGCGCGTGTCCTGGGGAAACCTTCGGAGCGCGGGGGCCAGGATCAGGCTGATAAAGAGCATCCCCCCGATCCAGATGATCGCCGCGAGGAGGTGAAGCCAGATGACAAGGCCCCAGGCCAGAAATTCTCCGATGGATTACCCTCCGATGCCGGACATCGCGATTTGATAAACCGGATCGGGATCTTCCGCAAAATGATTCCCGGCCGGTTTCCGGTAGGCCGTCTCGAGAAGGAGATCGGAAAGCTCCTCGTCGCTCCAACCAAGCCGCATCGGGCCCTTCAGATCCACCCCGTCCTCATAGGCCAGGCAGAGTTGCAGACGGCCGCGGGCCGAAAGCCTCAGGCGGTTGCAGGTGGAACAGAACCGCTCGCTCACCGGGCTGACGATCCCGATCCGGGCCGTCGTGCCGGCAACCTGGAAATCCCGTGCCGTGGAGCCGTCTTGAAAAGGAAGGGGAACCAGCGGATGGCGTCGCTCGATGATCCGGCGAATTTCCGCGGCCGAAACGAAGCGATCGCGGTTTTCGATTCCGACCGAGCCCAGCGGCATGACCTCCAGGAAGCGTTGCGTCACCCCCTTGGAGACGGCGAACTCGACCAGATCCGGAAGCTCGTCGTCGTTGATCCCGCGAAGGACGACGGTGTTGAGTCTGACCGGCGCCAGCCCGACCTCGAGGGCCCGGTCGATTCCGGCCAGAACCTCCGATAATCGTCCGCCGCGCGTGATCCGATGAAAGCGGTCGGGACTCAGCGAATCGAGGCTGATATTGATCCGGTTCAGGCCGGCGGCTCTCAGATCCCCGGCCAGGGGAGCCAGGCGCGAGGCGTTGGTCGTCAGGGACAGATCCGTGCGTCCCCCGATCTCTCCATCCTCGGAAAGCATCCCGATCAGGACGGGCAGGTCGCGACGGACCAGCGGCTCCCCGCCCGTGATCCGAACCTGAGTGATACCCAGGCGGCACAGGATCCGGACAAGACGCCGGATCTCTTCAAACGTGAGGACCTCCGGCCGG